>NZ_CP148048.1:619614-929422 GCF_037482165.1 Parvimonas micra | reverse complement strand
TTGTTTCATTAGGATTTATTTCAGAAATTCTTTTTACTAATTCTCTTGCTTGAATAGTTGAATTTTTAACTTTAAATAGCATTATTTGTGAACTTTCTTCAGTTGTATGTTTAGAAGTTTTTTCATATCTAATTTTATTTCCTTGAATTATTTTATTGCTTATTTTTATTATATTTTTTGTAGAACGAAAATTTTTATCCATAAAAAATATTTTTGAATTCGGATAAATATTTTTAAAATTTAATAAGTTTTCAGGACTTGCACCTCTAAAACTATAAATTGACTGATCATCATCTGCTACTATAAAGACATTATTTTCAGGAAATACAATCTTCCTGATGATTTCAAATTGTAATGTTGAGGTATCTTGACCTTCATCAATTTGAAAAAATTTATATCTATTTTTTAAAGCTTTTAAAAGTTTTTTATCTGTTGAAATATATTCATTAGCCAAAATGAGCAAATCATTAAAATCCATAAAATTATTTTGAATTTTTATTTCATCATACAAATTATACAGTTTTAACATTAAAGAACGATTTGAAATAAAATGATTTTTTCTTATATAGCCTTCAAAATCGTACATTTTATTTTTTGTAAAGTCATAAATTGAAAAGAATTCATTTATTTCTTCATCAGAAAGTTTTTTATAATTTTTTTGGTAATACACTCTTTTTAAAATTAAAATTCTATTGAATTCGTTATTTCCTTCAATTAAAGTTTTTTTGATGTTTTTTACTTTCATATAATTTCTAACTATTTCATAACAAAAAGCATGAATTGTTTTAAAAGTAATTTTTCCTCTGAATTCAGGATTTAGTGCTAAAAATCTCTTTTCCATATCAATTCCTTGAGATTTGCTGAAAGTAATAGAAATAATTTTACTTGGATCTATATTATGATTGTTAATCAAATTTAAAATTCTATTTAATAATACAGTTGTCTTGCCTGAACCCGAAACTGCTAAAATTAAAGCAGGACCTTCAAAATGTTTAATGGCATCAACTTGTTGATTCGTAAAATTCATATAATCACCTTAGTATATTCTATCATAAAAATAATTCCTTTTAAAGCATATTTATGGTAAAATATAGGACGGAGGTTATTATATGGACAAACATTATATTCCTAACACTGAAGGTGTTATATTTACAAATAAGAATAAATTTTCTTTCAGTATTGATTCAATTTTGCTATCCTATTTTTCAAAAGTGAAAAAAGATAAAATATTAATTGATATCGGATCAGGAACTGGAATAGTAGGCTTTAGAATTAATTTTTTAAATAATTTAAAAACTGTATATCTTATAGAAATACAAAATGAAAATGCAAAGCTTATTGAGCATAGTATTGTTGAAAATAAACTAAAAAATGTTGTCCTTTTAAATAAAGATTTAAAAGAATGTTATAACGATTTTGAAAATTCATCTGTTGATTATATTGTCTCAAATCCTCCATATAAAAAAATGAATACTGGAATATTAAATGAAGATGAGAATTTTTTGATTTCAAGATATGAATATGCACTTAAACTTGAAGATATTTTAGATTTTTCATATAAAAAACTAAAATCTTCAGGAAAAGTTTTTTTGATTTACAGTATGGAACGTTTGGTTGATGTTTTAAGTGAATCGAGAAAATTTAGATTAGAGCCTAAAAGAATTCAATTTATTTCTACAAATATAGATAAAAAGCCACATCTGTTTATGGTTGAGCTAGTTAAAAACGGAAATAGTAATTTATTGGTTGAAAATAATATTTATATTTATAATAAAAATGGAGAATATACTGATAAGATTAAGGAGATATATTATGGACAGAATTTCTAATATTTATTTTATTCCAACACCTATTGGTAATATGAAAGATATAACACTTAGAGCATTGGAAGTTTTAGAGAAAAGTGATATAATTTATTGTGAAGATACCAGAAACAGCTCAAACTTATTAAAATTTCATAATATAAATACTAAATTAGTATCATATCATAAATTTAATGAGAGCGAGAGAGTTGAAGAAATAATAAATAATATAGAAGATGGAAAAATTGTTTCTGTAATTTCAGATGCAGGAATGCCGATAATAAATGATCCTGGCTTTGTGATTTTACAGGAAGTTATAAAAAGAGATATATCTTATGAAATTTTACCCGGAGCATGTGCGTTGATAAATGGAATTTGTGGTAGCGGATTTGATGCGACAAGTTTTGTATATATGGGATTTGTTCCTAAAACGGATTCGGAACGTAAAAAATATTTTCAAAGTTTTAAAAATATGAAAGTTACAGGAATATTCTATGAAAGTCCACATAGACTTTTAAAAACATTAAAATTTTTATATTCTTTATTTGGAAATATAAATGCATGTGTATGTAGAGAACTAACAAAGTTATTTGAAGAGTACAAAAGAGGAAATTTAGAAGAAATTATTTCATATTATTCTGAAAAAGGAGTAAAAGGAGAGATAGTTCTTATAATAGAAAAAATATCTGATGAGAGAGTGGATATTGATATAAAAAAAGAGATATTAAAATTAAAAGATGATGGATATAGCACTAAGGACATTGTAAAATTGCTAAAAAATAATTATAATATTTCAAAAAATGAAGCGTATGAATTAGTATTGAATTTAGAAAACGAGGAGGAAAAATAAATGTCACAACAATTATTAAAAGAAAAACAATATCATATTGATATGAAAGCGGGAGATGTTGGAAGATATGTAATTTTACCAGGAGATCCAAAAAGATGTAAATTAATCGCTAAATATTTTGATGATGCGGTTTTAGTTGCAGATAATAGAGAATATGTAACATATACAGGATTTTTAGAAGGAGAAAAAGTTTCTGTAACAAGTACAGGAATTGGTGGAGCAAGTACATCAATAGCTGTTGAAGAATTGCATAAAATCGGCGCAGATACATTTATAAGAGTTGGTACTTGTGGTGGAATTGAATTAGATGTTGAAGCTGGAGATTTGGTAGTAGCAACTGGAGCAATAAGAATGGAAGGAACTTCAAAAGAATATGCACCAATAGAATTTCCTGCAGTTGCTGATTTTAATATCGTAAATGAACTTTCAAATGCTTGTATTGAAACAAATCAAAAATATCATGTTGGAGTGGTGCAATGTAAAGATGCATTCTATGGACAACATCAACCTGAAACTAAACCGGTAAGCTATGAATTATTAAATAAATGGGAAGCTTGGAAAAGACTTCATACAAAGGCAAGTGAAATGGAATCAGCAGCACTATTTATAGTATCAAGTTATTTGAATACTAGAGCAGGTTCAATATTTTTGGTTGTAAACAATCAAGAAAGAGTTAAACAAAATCTTTCTAATAATGTAATAGAAGATACAGATAGAGCAATAAAAACAGCAATACTTGCTCTTAGAAATCTTATTAAAAAAGATAGAGATAATAGATAATATAGATAGACTTTATAAATTTAAGAATTTACTTATTTTTAAAAAATAAAGTTAATAATAAATGCTCTAAATTGCTTGACAATTGATTTACTTTGTGTTATTATCTTATGAGTAATATAATGTATAATTATGTTCAAATTTAGCTTTCAAGGAGGTGTTTCTATGAGAGATAAAGTTGTGTTGGCATGTACAGAATGTAAAAATAGAAATTACAATACTAAAAAGAACAAAAAAGTTACAACTAACAGAATTGAATTGAATAAGTATTGTAAGTTTTGTAAAAAACACACTCTTCACAGAGAAACAAAATAGTTAGAGATTGGAGGAGAGTAGTATGACAACAAAAACTACTGATCAAAAACAAAAGAAAACTAGCTTTATGCGTGGAGTTCGTCATGAATTTAAGAAAATAGTATGGCCTTCTAAAAAAAGTGTTTTTTATTATAGCCTTGCAGTAGTTACAATTTCTATAATTAGTTCAGCTATAATTTGGGGATTGGATAATGTATTAAAAAAATTGTTAGGTTTAATTATCCATTAATTATGAAGGAGGGAAGGACTTTAGTCCGCTTATATGACAACAGAAGAATTAAAGGATATTAAAGAAAAAGAAGCTAAATGGTATGTAGTACATACATATTCAGGGCATGAAAACAAAGTAAAGGCTAATATCGAAAAGTTAGTTGTAAATCGTGGAAATGACATTGATATATTTGAAGTTGTTGTTCCAACGGTTAAAGAAGAAACAGAAACTGGAAAAATTAAAGAAAAACAATTATTTCCTGGATATGTTTTAGTTAAAATGATAATAACAGATATCTCATGGTATTTAGTTAGAAATACTAGAGGGGTAACTGGATTTGTAGGGTCAGGTAATAAACCTGTACCACTATCTGAAAAAGAAGTAGAAACATTAGGTGTTTCTGCAAAACCATATAATGATGTGGAAATTAATGAAGGAGATTCTATTACAATTATAGATGGAGCATTTAAGGACTTAACTGCAAAAGTAATAGAAGTATCTCACGAAAATGGTAAATTAAAAGCTTTCGTTTCTTTATTTGGAAGAGATACGCTTGCTGAATTGGATTTTAGTGACGTAATAAAAAATTAAATTTGAAAATAATTTGAAAAACATTCAAAACAGAGATATACGAGAGTGGGAGGGTTTTAGCACCCGAAAACCACATTAGTTTTTAAGGAGGAACTATAAAATGGCTAAAAAAGTACAAGCATTAGTAAAATTACAAATTCCAGCAGGAAAGGCGACTCCTGCTCCACCAGTAGGTACTGCACTTGGACCTCATGGTGTAAATATAATGCAATTTACAAAAGAATTTAACGCAAAGACAGCTGACCAAGCTGGATTAATTATTCCAGTTGTATTGACTGTTTACCAAGATAGATCATTTACATTCATTACAAAGACTCCACCGGTACCAGTATTAATTAAGAAAAAATTAGGTATCGAATCAGGATCAAAAGTACCAAACAAAACTAAAGTTGGTAATTTAACTAAAGAACAAGTTAGAGAAATTGCAGAAATGAAAATGCCTGACTTGAATGCTGCCACTATTGAAGCGGCTATAAGCATGGTTAAAGGTACTGCTAGAAGTATGGGAATAACTGTAGAAGAGTAATATTACGTGGGAGCAAAAAGCGAACACCACAAGGAGGATATAAATGAAAAAAGGTAGAAAATATTTAGAAAGTTTAAAATTAATAGATAAAACAAACTTATATGATTTAAAAGAAGCATGTGAGTTAGCTGTAAAAACTTCAACTGCAAAATTTGATGAAACAGTTGAATTACATGTTAAATTAGGTGTTGATTCAAGACACGCTGATCAACAAGTTAGAGGTACAGTAGTATTACCTCATGGAACTGGTAAAACTTTAAGAGTTTTAGTTTTATGTAAAGAAAATAAAGTTCAAGAAGCTAAAGATGCTGGGGCAGATTATGTTGGAGCAGATGATCTTATTCAAAAAATTCAAACTGAAAACTGGTTTGATTTTGATGTAATAGTAGCAACTCCAGATATGATGGGTGTTGTTGGTAGAATTGGTAAAGTTTTAGGACCTAAAGGTTTAATGCCAAACCCTAAATCAGGAACAGTTACATTTGACATTGCTAACGCAGTTAAAGAAATTAAAGCTGGTAAGGTTGAATACAGAGTTGATAAAGCTAATATTGTTCACTGTCCAGTAGGAAAAGTTTCTTTTGGAGCTGAAAAAATAGAAGAAAATTTAAGAACTATAATTACTGCTATTATAAAAGCTAAACCATCAGCAGCTAAAGGAAAATATTTAAAATCAGTTTCTATTGCAACTACAATGGGACCTGGAATAAAATTAGCTTCTACTAAATTAGGAGAATAATTAATAATTTAGACACCATAAGGTGTCTTTTTTATTGTGAAACAACAAGGTTCCCGGGAACCCACCTGATGCGAAGCATCATGGAAGGGTGGGGTTCTTATTTTCAAGTAAATTTTTAAAAGATTATCTGTTATTTAAAGATAATCTTTTTTTATTTATAATAAAAATCAATCTTAAAGATATTGAAAAGCAATATTAAAAATGCTATAATATATTTAAACGACGACTACGTCGTTTAAATATAAATACTTATTCAATTTATTTATAGCATTGATTTGTAATATATTGAATATTTAATAAAATAGGAGGATTTAATGGATATTTATAAGAAATTATTCAAATATGTGCCTGATAAAAAATTTCTCGTATATATAGCTATTTTTATGAGTGTTATTTCTTCAGCACTTTCAATTTTACCGTATTGGTATTTGTATAAATTTTTGAATGAATTTTTGTTAAAAAAAGATTTTACTCAAGCTAAAAATTATGCGATTACCATTTTTATTATTATGATTGTACAATCTTTAATTTATTTTATTTCAGTAGGATTTACTCATCTATTTGCTTTTAGATTAGAAACAAATCTTAGAAAAGCAGGAATAAGTCATTTAATGAAAGCTTCATTTTCTTTTTTTGATGTTAATGAATCAGGGAGAATCAGAAAAATAATAGATGATAATGCCAGTGATACTCATATGATAGTTGCACATTTAATTCCTGATATTACTGTTGCGGTAGTAACGCCTATACTTTTATTTGTAATAATGTTTTCTGTAGATATTTATTTAGGTATAGCTACTGTTATTCTAACTATTTTATCTGCTATTTTTACTAAACTTATGTATGGAGATATTAAGTTTATGGAAAAATATAATAAAGCACTTGAAAGAGTTAATAGTGAGGCAGTTGAATATGTTAGAGGTATGCAAGTGTTAAAGATATTTAAAGCTTCAATATTTTCTTTTAAATCATTTTATGATTCTATCGTTGACTACTCTAAAACTGCTTATGAGTATAGTAAAAGCTGTAAACAGCCTTATGTTATGTTTCAAATTGTTTTACTTGGCGCAGCTGCTTTTATAATTCCATTTGCAATCATGTTTTCAAAGGGTACAGAAAATAATGTAGTAATAATGATTAAATTAATTTTTTTCACATGTTTTATTGGAACTTTGTTTAGTTGTCTTATGAGAATTATGTATGTTGGAATGCATCAATATATGGCGACGCAAGCAGTAGAAAAATTAGAAAAATCTTTTTACAGAAATGGAAGCAAATGATATTAAGTTTGGAAATAATAAAGAATTTTCTGGTTATGATATAGAATTTAGAAATGTTAGTTTTAAATATGATACTGCTAATATTTTGGAAAATTTAAGTTTTAGACTTGAAGAAAACAAAACTTATGCTTTGGTTGGTTCATCAGGTGGTGGTAAGTCAACCATCGCAAAATTAATTTCCGGTTTTTATAATATTGATGAGGGAGCAATTTTAATTGGAGGGAAAAATATTTCTACTTATTCAAGGGAAGCTCTTATGAATAATATCTCATTTGTTTTTCAAAATTCAAAACTTTTTAAGACGACAATTTTTGAAAATGTAAAGATCGGAAATGAAAATGCTAGTTATGAAGAAGTCATGAATGCTTTAAAATTAGCAAGATGTGGAGATATTTTAGATAAATTTGAAACTCGAGAAAATACTGTAATAGGATCAAAGGGAGTTCATCTTTCAGGTGGAGAAATTCAGAGAATTGCAATTGCCAGAGCAATTTTAAAAGATGCTAAGATTATAATTTTAGATGAGGCTTCAGCAGCATCTGATCCGGAAAATGAACATGAAATACAATTAGCTTTTTCTAATTTAATGAAAGATAAAACTGTAATTATGATTGCGCATAGATTGAGTTCAATTAGAAATGTTGATGAAATATTGGTTGTTGATAACGGAAAAATTATTGAAAGAGGAACAGATAAAGAGCTTATGGAAATTGATGGAAGATATAAATTTTTACAAGATTTATTCTCTCAAGCAAATGAATGGAGGATATAATTATGAAAATGCTTAAAAGAATGTTTCAATTAACTGATAAGGGAACTGCCGGAATCATAAAGGCATCAATAGCATCATTCTTTTCATATTGTAGTTTAATGATTCCTATGATTTTACTTATGTTTTTTATTCAAAATGTTATTGAAGGGAAAGAAAATACTATTTCTTTCTTTGTAATAGGAATATTAATTATGCTACTTATAATGTATATTCTTATGTCAATAGAATACGACTGTTTGTATAACGAAACATATAAAGAAAGTGCAAATATTAGAATAGAAATAGCAGAGATTTTAAGAAAATTACCACTTTCTTTTTTTTCAAAGCATGATGTTTCAGATTTGTCTCAAACAATTATGAAAGATGTTTCAGTTATTGAACATGCAATAAGTCATGCTATTCCAAAGGCTATAGGACTTATATTTTATTTAATAATAATAGTAATAATGTTATTAATTTATAATTTCAAACTTGCTCTTTGTATTTTAATTCCTATTATTTTGGCAACTGGGTTCATATTAATTACAAAAAGAATACAAGTTAACGGAAATAAAAAATATTATAATGTTATGAGAGGTATTTCAGAAGATTTCCAAGAATCAATTGAATTACAACAAGAGATAAAAAGTTATGGACAAGTAGATAAAATTACTAAAAAAATATATGATGATATTGACTATTCAGAAAAAATTCATATAAGTGCTGAAGGAAAAATGGTGCTTCCATTGAGTATTTCAACAAATATACAAAATTTAACTTTAGGAGCTACGATTTTATTTGGAACAGCTTTATATTTAAAGGGTGAGGCGTCTATTCTTTATCTAATCGGTTATATAATGTGTGCTTCAAAGATTATTGATGCTGTAAATGGAATGCTTTCAAATTTTGCGGAACTTATGTATTTGGATGGAAATTTACAAAGAATTAGAGAATTAAGAAGTACCAAAATCCAAACTGGAGAAGCTAAGGAACTTCATAATTTTGATATAGAATTCAAAAATGTTGAGTTTGGATATGGAGAAAACAAAGTAATTAATGATATTTCATTTGTTGCAAAACAAGGTGAAGTTACCGCATTAGTTGGACCTTCAGGTTGTGGAAAAACAACAGTTCTGAGATTGATGTCAAGATTGTATGACTATGATAGCGGAAAGATAATTATAGATGGAAATGATATAAAGGGTATTGAAACAGAGAGTCTTTTTGAAAATATTTCAATAGTTTTTCAAGAAGTTACATTGTTTAATACTTCAATTTTAGAAAATATCAGATTTGGAAATAAAAATGCAACTGATGACCAAGTTAAAGAAGCTGCAAGACTTGCTAATTGTGAAGAATTTATTGAAAAATTACCTGAGAAATATAATACCTTAATCGGAGAAAATGGAAGTAAGTTATCAGGAGGCGAAAGGCAGAGAATTTCGATTGCACGTGCTTTTTTAAAGAATGCTCCAATAATTTTACTTGATGAAATTAGTGCAAGTCTTGATGTTGAAAATGAAATGAAAATACAAGAAAGTTTAAATAAACTTATTAAAAATAAAACTGTATTAGTAATTTCACATAGAATGAAGTCTATAGAAAATGCAAATAAAATAATAGTAATGGAAAATGGAAAAATAGAATCTCAAGGTAATCACAATGAACTTTTAGAAAAATCTAAAGTTTATAATACTATGGTTAAAAATTCTAGTTTAGCTGAAAATTATAGTTATTAATATATGAACGCTGTTTTTACAGCGCTTTATATTGTGAAACAACAAGGTTCCCGGGTACCCACCCGATGCAAAGCATCGAGGAAGGGTGGGGTTCTTATTAATTTTTAATCGATTGGGGGAATTTATTTGATAGAGCAACGTAGAATAAATTTATTTGTCTTAATTTTTATGAATTTGATTTTTGGAACGTTGATTTTAGTGTGGAATAATTTCAAATTAGATATGATTTATTTTTGTATTTGTTCTTTAATTTTAATTTATAGTGGAAAGACTAAAAGATTTATAAAATTTCTAATTTTTTATCTTATTTGTTTGTATATAGTTTTTTATATAAAGTTGCCTGATGATTCATTTTTCTCCTTCATAGGTTTTATCAGTTATTCAAATGTAAAGATGTGTCCAACATACATGATAGCGAGTTTTATTGTTTTAGATATAAGAACAAGTGAATTGATTTATGTTTTAGGAAAATTGGGATTTGGTAAAAAAATCAGATTTGCATGTACGATTACTTTAAAATTTATTCCTATTTATTTTGCAGAAAAAAGAATTATAAAAAATGCTTTAAAACTTAGAGGAATAGATGTTTCATTTACCAAACCTATTAAACGATTTGAATATTATATTGTACCGACTCTTTTTAGAGCATCGAATATTGCAAATGAAATGACGGAGTCAGCATATACAAGATGTGCGATGTGTACTGATAATATGAATTCAATATACTATAAAAAGTTTGATATAGTAGATTTTATTCTTATTGTTATGTTGATTTTACTAGTTGCTTCTTGGGGAGGTGGATTTATTGATAAAATTTGAAAATGTAAGTTTTACTTATGAAGATTCTGATAAAAAAGCCTTAGAAGATATAAGTTTTGAAATAAATAAAGGAGAGTTGGTGTTAATAACAGGAGCTTCCGGTTCCGGTAAATCTACGATATACAAATGTATAAATGGACTAATTCCACATATTTATGACGGTGAACTTTTAGGAAATATTTTTATTGATGATAAAAATACGAAGGATTGTGAGAATTATGAGCTGTGCAAAATAATAGGTTCGGTTTCTCAAAATCCAAGAGGACAATTTTTTACTGATAATACCACTTCTGAATTGGCATTTACTTTGGAAAATTTGGGATATGAAGTTAAAGAAATTGTAAAAAAAATAAAAAATATTTCAAATTTCTTTGGTATTTCAAATATTTTAAATAAAAATGTTTTAGAAATTTCTGGGGGCGAAAAGCAAAAAATCTCTATTGCATGCGTTTCAATATTAGATGCAAAAACTTTAATATTTGATGAGCCTTCTGCAAATTTGGATTACTTGGGAATTGAGCTGTTGAAAGAAATTTTTCTAAAATTAAAGAAAAATGGATATACTATTGTCGTTGTTGAACATAGAATTTTTTATTTAAAAGAAATTTTTGATAGGTTAATTCATATAAATAAAGGGAAACTTATTGTAAATTTAGATAGAAAAGATGCTTTAAATTATAGTGCAGAAGATTTGAGAAGCTTAAATCCATTTGATAGAGAATTAACGATAATTAATAAATGTAGCAGAGAAGAGAAAATATTAGAAATAAGAAATCTTAAATTTAAAGATATTATAAAAGATATTTCTTTTGATGTTTATAGAGGTGAAATAGTTGGATTGGTAGGGAAAAACGGCGTTGGAAAATCTACAATTTCTAAGTTGATTTCTGGAATAAATAAGAAAACTTCTGGACAAATTTTAAGTAAAAGTTTACCTTTTGTTTTGATGCAAGATGTGGATTACCAATTATTTTCAGAAAGTGTATTTTCAGAGTTTTTCTTATCAAATAAAGACTTGACTGATGACGAAGTTTTGGAAATGCTAAAAGCCATTAATCTTTATGAAAAAAGAAATTGTCATCCATTTTCACTTTCTGGGGGAGAAAAACAAAGACTGCTTATGGGAATTTGTGCAAAAAGCAATTCAGACATTTTGATTTTAGATGAACCAACTAGTGGTTTGGATTTTAATAATATGATTATTATTTCTGATATTATAAAAAAATTATCAAAAGACAAAGCAATAATATTAATTTCTCATGACTATGAATTATTGTCAAGAGTTGTAGATAGAGTTATATTTCTTGAAGATGGAAAAATCACAGAGGATTTTATTTTAAAAGAAAAAAATCAACTAACTAATATTTTTCAAAAGATAAAAGGAGGAAAAGAAAATGAAAATTAAAGATTTAGTTTTGGTTGCTATTTTAGGAGCTTTAAATTTAGTTGTTTCAATGATTGTAACATTTGCATTATTCCCATTGGGACCATATGCTCATTGTATAAGTCCTGGAATTGCAGGATTGTTTGCAGGTACAGTTTTTGTGTTTATGTGTAATAAAGTTGGGAAAAAAGGTAGTTTCTTGCTTTTTTCAGGTGTTTATTTGATTGCGATGGCTGGTACAGGTTTCTATCTTCCGTGGATTATTTCATACACGGTTGCCTTTATTATTGGAGAAATTATACTATCATATACAGGATATCAAAATAAAATTGCTCAATTTATAGCTTTTGGATTGATTCAAGTAGGTAGTGAATGTGGACAAATAATACCAGTAAATTTCTTCTTAGAATCATTTAAGAAAACTTGGGTAGGAAAAAACGGAGTTACAGAGAGTGCAATAAATGAGATGATAAAATTTTCAACTGGAACATATGGGGCAATTAACCTTTTGATTGTATTTATACTAGGTGGACTTGGTGTTGTAATTGGAAATAAAATATTGAAAAAACATTTCAAAAAAATTTAAAAATTGGAAAAAAATTTAGATTAAAAGGGATATATTTACGTATATCTCTTTTGTTTTTTTTGAGCATATGTGTTATAATTAATATAGTTTTATGCCTTGTGATAAAACTATATTAATTTCATCGTAATTACCGTAAAAAAGTAGTTATAAAGGAACTGTGGTATAATTAAAAAATTTATGCCATATCATAAAACTTGATTTGAAGAAATAATACTAATTTAATTGAATATTATAATTTGTGATATATATTTTATATAGTTAGGAGTTAGAGTATGAATATTACAATCATATTAGCTGCAGGTGAAGGAACTAGAATGAAAAGTAAGAAATCAAAGGTTTTACATAAAATAGTTAATCGAACTTTGATTGACTATGTTTATGATGCTAGTTGTGATGCAGGTAGTGATAAAACTATAATTATTGTAGGGAAAAATAAAGTTGAAGTTGAAGATAAGTTTGGAGATAAGGTATTATATAAAGAACAAAAAATCGGTAAAGAATATCCTTATGGAACAGGTTATGCTGTTCAACTTGCTGTAGATGAAATCAGTGATGACGATAATGTTTTAATTTTGAGTGGAGATACTCCTTTAATAAAAGGAGAAACTTTGCAAAAATTGTTAGAAGAACATATTGCTATGAATTCAAAAGCAACTGTTCTTACAGCATTTATTGATGATACTACAGGATATGGTCATATTATAAAAGACAATAATGGTAAATTTTTAAAAATAGTTGAAGATAAGGATGCTACTATTGAAGAAAAGAGAGTAAAAGAAATAAATTCAGGAATTTATGTTTTTAATGGGAAAGCATTAAAAAATTCAATAACAAAGATAGATCAAAATAATGTTCAAAACGAATTATATCTTACAGATGCAATTAAAGTTTTAGTTCAAGATGGAGAGAATGTTTCAACTTATAAACTTGATGACATTGAAGAAATTTATGGGATAAATTCTAAGCTACAATTATTTGAAGCTGAAAAAATTATGCGTTATAGGATAAATTCAGAATATATGAAAAATGGTGTAGTAATGGAAAATCCAGAAAATACTGTGATTGAAAAGGGAATAAGTATAGGAATAGATACATTTATTGGAAGTGGTGCCAGAATTTTTGGAAATACGAGCATAGGAGAAAATGTATATATAACAGGAGATTCTTTTATAGAAAATTCTGTAATAGGAAATGATGTTGTAATTAGAAGTTCTTATATAGAAGATAGTACTGTTGGAGATTCTGTAACTATGGGACCTTTCGCTCATCTTAGACCAAATAGTATTTTAAAAAATGAAGTTCATATAGGAAATTTTGTTGAAGTTAAGAATTCAACAGTTGGAGAAAATACTAAAGCTGGACATTTATCATATATTGGAGATGCAATTGTAGGAAAAGATGTAAATATGGGTTGTGGGTCTATTTTAGTAAATTACGATGGTAAAAATAAACACATTTCTGAAATTGGAGATGGCTGTTTTGTAGGTAGTAATTCTAATATAGTTTCTCCAGTAAAAATTGCAAATGATACTTTTATTGCCGCTGGAACTACTGTTGTTTCAGATGTGGAAAATGAAGGTTCTTTAATAATTGGACGTAGTGAAACTTTTGAAAAAGAAAATTGGGTTTATAAAAAGAATTTAAAAATAAAAAAGTAATATTTTAGGAGGAATTATGTTAGCTTATACTGGACCTATGAAAATTTTTTCAGGAACTGCAAATAGAAAGTTTGCAGAAGATATTTGTAAATGTCTTGATATGCCATTGGGGGAAATTAATATCGGGAAATTTAGTGACGGTGAAATAAATCTTTCAGTTGAGGAAACTGTAAGAGGTTATGATGTTTACATTATTCAACCAACTTGCAATCCAACTAATGATAATCTAATGGAAGTGTTAATTATGGTTGATGCTTTCAAGAGGGCTTCTGCTGGAAGAATTAATGTAGTTATTCCATATTATGGATATGCAAGGCAAGACAGAAAAACAAAAGCTAGAGAACCAATTACAGCAAAATTAGTTGCGAATTTGATTGAAAAATCAGGGGCTGATAGAGTTATAACTATGGATTTACATGCAGGACAAATTCAAGGATATTTTGATATTCCTGTAGATCATTTATCCGCTATTAAACCTCTTGCTGATTTCTTCAAGGATGAGTTAAAAGATGAAGACAAAAAAGATATGGTTGTAGTTTCTCCTGATTTAGGTGGAGTTACTAGAGCTAGAAATTTCTCTAATTATTTGGATTTGCCTATTGCTATCTTAGAAAAGAGGAGACCTCGTCCAAATGTTTCTGAAGTAATGAATGTTATAGGAGATATTGAAGGAAAAACTTGTATAATTGTAGATGATATTATAGACACTGCTGGAACTATTACAAATGCTGCAAATGCTTTAATAGCTAAGGGAGCAAAAAAAGTTTATATCACTGCAAGTCATGGAGTATTTTCTGGAAAGGCAATAGAAAATATAGCTAATTCAAAAGTTGAAAAATGTGTTGTAACTGACACTATTCCTCAAGAAAAGAATTTAGGTGGTAAAATTGAAGTTGTTTCAGTAGCCCAATATTTTGCAAAGGCTATTGATAGAATAAATAACAATAGACCAGTGAGCATGCTTTTTGATGGAAGATAATATTTATTTAATAGTAGGCCTTGGAAATCCTGGTAAAAATTATGTAGAAACTAGACATAATGTAGGATATGGAGTTATTGATATTTTAGCTGATAAGTATAGTATTAATATGAAAAAAGAAAAATTTAAATCTTTCTATGGTCAAATAAATATGTTTAGAAAAAAATGTATTTTTTTAAAGCCACTTACTTATATGAATTTGTCAGGAGAAGCAGTTATAGATGCAGTAAATTATTTTAAAATAAAACCTGAAAATATTATAGTTGTATTAGATGATATAGATATTCCTTTTGGAACTGTTAGAATTAAGAAAAAAGGAAGTGCAGGAACACATAATGGTTTAAGGTCAATTATTTATCATTTAGAAACAGAAGATTTTCCTAGAGTTAGAATAAGTGTTGGGAAATGTCCTGATTATATGGATTTAAAAGATTTTGTTTTAAGTAAATTTTCATCAACTGAAGAAAAAATTTTGAAAAAAGAATTAGAAATTGCAGCAGATGCCGTTGAAGAGATAATAAAAAGTGATGTTGACAAAACAATGTGTAAATATAATGGAATGTGTATAGAGGAATAATATTCCTCTATATTTTTTATGAACAGGAGTTAATTATGAATTTTTTAATTGATTTTTTAAAAAATAATGAGTCATATTTGGATATGATTTCAAATTTAAAATTAAATAATGTTCCGATATATTGTAACGGACTTATAAAAGAGAGTTTATTCCATTTGATATATTCTATTTTCAATGATTTGCCTGATAAAAATTTAGTCTTATTAGTTGAAAACGATAATAGAGCTAATGAACTTTGCGATGAATTAAAAAATTTAGTTGGAGATAAGGTTGTTGTTTATCCTAATTTTGAAATAAGATTTCATAATATAAATAGTTTGGAAACTAATCTAGAAAATATAAGAATAGGAATAATGAATAGACTTCTTTCCAATGAAAAATTCATAATAATAACTACTGCAAGTGCTTTATCAAAAAAAATTAGCACTCCAAATTTTTTTAAATCTCATTATATCAACATTGATGAAAATTCTGAAATAAATTTAAATGAATTAACTGAAAAGTTAATAAAAATGCATTATGATAGAGTAGATTTTGTTGAAGCAAAAGGACAATTTTCAATAAGGGGATCTATATTTGATATATTCCCAGTAAATTTTGGAAATCCAATAAGAATAGAATTATTTGGCGATGATGTAGACTCAATACGTATATTTGATATTAATAGTCAAAGATCTGTTGAAAAGTTGAATAAAGTAGAAATAATACCTGCTAAAGAAATGGTATTATCAAAAGATGATGTTGAAAATATTTTAAATGGACTGAATAAAGATATTGAAAAATTACAAAAGTTAAAATTATTTGGAAAAGATATTGAAAAAGCTACAGAAAAATTTTATCAAATTTTCAATGATTTAAAGGAGAATTATCATATTTCAAATATGGATTTAATTTCACCATATATAAAAAAAGGAAGCTATTCAACTCTTTTAGATTATTTAGAGAAAGATTCAATAATATGCACTGAAGATATTTTAAAAATTTATGATAGAAATTTAGAAATAGAAAATTTATTTCATGAAAATGTAGTATTTTCTATCGAAAATGCAGAAATTTTAGACTCACATAAAGATATTTTAATTCCTTTTGAACAAATTTTAAGAAGAATAAAAGAATTTAGTATAATTAACTTTACACAACTTTTAAAAAGAACAAAAATTATTAATCCTAAAAGTATTGTAAATTTAAAAACGATTGAAGCTGAAATGTTTAACAGAAAATTTGATTTATTATTTCAGAATTTGAAATCTAAATTACAAAGAGGGTATAAAATTGTTATCTTTGCAGGTTCATTAGAAAAGGCTAATAATTTGAAGGAGATTTTATTTGCTGAGAATATAAATTCTAATATAATTGAAGGATTAGAATTTGAATTAAAAAGTTCCATTTTAGGAATTTCTACATTAAATTTAGAATCAGGTTTTGAGTATCCAGTTCAAAAAGTACTTTTTTTAACACACAAAGAAATTTATGGAACTGTAAAAAAGACTTCTAAAAAAGCAAAGAAGAAAAGTAAAGAAAATTTACTTGATTATACTGATTTAAATGTTGGAGATTTCGTAGTCCATGAGAATCATGGAATTGGAGAATATAGAGGGATTGAACAAATAGAAGTTGATGGAATTGTAAAAGACCATATTTTAATATTATATAAAGGAAATGACAAATTATATATACCAACTGACCAAATGAATTTAATTCAAAAATATATTGGAAAAGATGGATATCGACCAAAATTAAATAAATTAGGTTCTAGTGATTGGATAAAAACGAAAAATCGTGCTAAAAAAGTTTTAGATGAGATAGCATTAGACTTAGTTCAACTCTATGCGAAGAGAGATAAAATAAAGGGTTTTGCTTTTTCAGAGGATACAACTTGGCAAAAAGAATTTGAAGATAGTTTTATTTACGAAGAAACTTATTCACAGCTTAGAGCCATTAATGAAATAAAAAAAGATATGGAACAATTTAAGCCGATGGATAGATTGCTTTGTGGAGATGTTGGGTATGGAAAAACCGAAGTAGCATTAAGAGCTGCTTTTAAGGCCATGATGGACGATAAGCAAGTTGCATTCTTAGTTCCAACAACTATTCTAGCTCAACAGCATTTTAATACTGCTAATGATAGAATAGGGGATTTTCCTTTAGAAATTGAAATGCTTAGTAGATTTAGAAGTCCTGCTAAACAAAAAGAAATTCTAAAAAATGTAAAAAATGGTAAAGTAAATTTACTTATAGGGACACACAAACTATTATCAAATAATTTAGAATTTAAAGATTTAGGACTTTTAATAATAGACGAAGAACAAAGATTTGGAGTTAAACATAAAGAGGCATTAAAAAAAATAAAAGAAAACATTGATGTATTATCACTATCTGCAACACCTATTCCTAGGACAATGCAAATGAGTTTAGTCGGAATTAGAGATATGAGTGTTTTAGATGATCCACCAGAAGAAAGAGTTACTATTGCTACTTTTGTTTTAGAATATAATGATTCAGTAATTCGAGAAGCAATATACAAGGAGTTGGATAGAGGTGGACAAGTTTATTTTGTCTATAATAGGATTCATGATATGGAAAAAATGTATGTTGAATTATCGAAACTAATTCCTGATGCTAGAATTGCAATGGCGCATAGTAAATTGTCTAACAAAGAGTTAGAGAATATAATGTATGATTTTCAAGAGGGAGAATATGATATATTATTATGCACTACAATTATTGAAACGGGAATGGATATTAAAAATTGTAATACTATGATTATATATGATGCAGATAAAATGGGATTGTCACAACTTTATCAGCTAAAAGGAAGAATAGGACGATCTACTAGGAGAGCATATGCATATTTTACATATGAGAAGGATAAAGCGCTTACTGAAATTTCAGAGAAGAGACTTATGGCAATAAGAGATTTTTCGGAATTTGGTTCTGGTTTTAAAATAGCTATGAGAGATTTGGAGCTTAGAGGTGCTGGAAATATTTTAGGAGAATGCCAATCTGGACATATAGAGACTATTGGATATGAAATGTACGTTAGAATGTTGGAAGAAAGCATAAAAACTATTAAGGGCGAAAACATTAATATAAAAAGTCAAACTACTATTGAATTATCTGTTGATGCATATATTCCTTCAAATTATATAGGAGATAGTAATCAAAAGATTGATATGTATAGAAAAATTGCTGCGATTTCCTCTAAGGAAGATTTTAATGAAATTTATGAAGAATTAACTGATAGATTTGGAGAAGTACCTACTACAGTTTTAAATGTTATGAATGTTTCATACTTGAAGAGAATTTCATCAGAATTAAATTTTATAAAAATAATAGAAAGAGGAAAGTCAGTTGTATTTAATTTTGATCAATCAAATAAGAAGATTTTACAGCTAATAGGTAGCTTAACTGATGAATTATTTAGAAAAATAGAATTTAATTTGAATGAAAATGCTGAGTTAATATTTAATTATGATAAGGACAAATTGCCAGAAAGTATTAATTTTGTTGAAAATTTGCTATTTTTAAATCAAAAAAATTAAAAAAACTTTGACATTCCTAAAAAAATAATGTATAATATCAAAAGATTAGAATATTAGTCGAAAGGGAGAGAAATATGAAAAATAGATTTATAAAATTTACAAGTGCCATTGTACTGTCAGCAATGCTTTTAACAGCATGTGCATCGGCTCCAAAAGGTGCGATGGTAAAAATTGGGGATAAGTATATTACTGAAGAACAAGTACAAAAAGAATATGATAGAGTTATTTCATCTTATACTGATGAACAAAAAGAAAAATATGATGAATCAACTGAAGAGGGAAAAACTGCTTCTTTAACTTTGAAACAAAATATTTTAGAAATGTTTTCTAATATTGAGGTTGTAAAGCAAAAATTTGCTAAGTTAGAAAAAGAGTATAAAGACGAAGGAAAATCTGAAGAAGATATAGCTAAGGTAACAGTAACCGAAGAAGAAGTTAATGAAAGTCTAAGTAAGGTTAAAGAACAGTTAGGTGATAAATTTAATGAGGAACTTGAAAAAGCAAAACTTACTGAAGACGAATTAAAATATAAAATTGAAGATAATTTATATTCTTCTAAATTTCAAACTTGGTTCGCAGAAAATTATACACCAACAGATGAAGAAGTTGCAGAAAAATATAAGGGAAGTGATTTTGATGGTCCACAAATTAATGCAAGTCATATTTTAGTGGAAACAGAAGAAGATGCAAAGAAAGTAAAAAGTCGTTTAGATGCTGGTGAAAAATTTGAAGATGTTGCAACCGAAGTTTCAAAAGATCCTTCAGTTAAAAATAATAAAGGTGTTTTAGGAACATTTACTAAAGGAATAATGGTTCAAGAGTTTTATGATGCAGCAGTAAAATTAAAAGTTGGAGAAATTAGTGAACCAGTAAAGACAAAATTTGGGTACCATATAATCAAATTGAATGAAATTGTTGAAGATTATAGTCAATTTACAGATGAGAGCAAGAAACTTATAAGTCAAAAATTGAAACAAAAAATATTATCTGAAAAGTTTAAAACTGAATTTGAAAGTATTCAAAAGGAAGTTGGATACCTACCAATTAAAAATTTTAAATAAATCAGTTAAATTACTTGATATTTTTTAAAAATTGATATATAATAATATTGCACAATGGTTAAGTGACCATTTTATAGGCAATTATTAAATATAATAGTGTATTTAGGAGGAAATTTTAATGAACAAATCTGAATTATTGGCTAGCATGGCCGAAAAAGGAAAAATCACAAAAGTAGATGCTGAAAGAGCATTAAATGCGTTTATTCAAACTGTTGAAGAAACACTTGTTAAAGGGGAAAAAGTTCAATTAGTTGGATTTGGAACTTTCGAAGCTAGAGAAAGAAAAGCAAGAAATGGTAGAAATCCTAGAAACCCTAAAGAAGTTATTAAAATCCCAGCATCAAAAGCTCCAGTATTCAAAGCTGGAAAATCATTAAAAGAAATAGTAAATAAATAATTTTTGAATGCTAATAAAAAAATCAGACACTAAGTCTGATTTTTTTTTCAAAATTTTAATGATTTATGTTGAAAAATAAAATGTATTATGTTATAATAGTTTGGTGAATAATCACATATTCTGATTGAACAAGTGTTGCCCATGTGGTTCTTGTCAAGTTGATGAATATGGGTGGCTAAAAACAGGAGGTATTAAAAATGTCACAAGTAATTTTAATGAAAAACTTATTAGAAGCAGGAGTACATTTTGGTCATCAAACTAGAAGATGGAATCCAAAAATGTCAAAATTTATTTTTACAGAAAGAAATGGAATCTATATTATTGATTTACAAAAGACTGTAAAACAAATTGAACAAGCATATGATTTTGTAAGAGAAATTGTTGCAGATGGTGGTAGAGTTCTATTTGTTGGAACTAAAAAACAAGCTCAAGAAGCTGTTGAAACAGAAGCAAAGAGAAGTGGCCAATTCTATGTTAGTCATAGATGGTTAGGCGGAATGTTGACTAATTATAAGACTATTAGAAAAAGAATTGAAAGATTAAAAAAATTAGAACTTATGGAAGAAGATGGTACTTTCCAAAGATTACCTAAGAAAGAAGTTATTAAATTAAGAAGAGAAGCTGAAAAATTAGAAAAATTCTTAGGTGGAATTAAAGAAATGGATAAACTTCCTAATGTTCTTTTTGTAATAGATCCAAAGAATGAAAAAATTGCTGTAAATGAAGCAAGAATATTAGGTATTCCAGTTATTGGTGTTGTTGATACTAACTGTGATCCTGATGAAGTTGATATCGCTATTCCGGGAAATGATGATGCTATTAGAGCCGTAAAATTATTAACAGGTACTATTGCTAATGCTATTGTAGAAGCTAAGCAAGGAGAACAAGTTGAGGCAGAAGAAACAGAAGCTGTAGTAGAAGAAGTGATAGAAATTGAAGAAGTTTCTGAGGAAGTAGCTGAATAATAAGCAAGTAGAACTTTAAGGGGTAAGGATTTAAATTTATAATATTTATCCTTACCTTATTTTTATAGATTATATTAATAATAGGAGGATTTTATGGAAATTACTGCAAAGTTGGTAAAAGATTTAAGAGAAGCCACTGGAGCTGGAATGATGGAATGTAAGAAAGCATTACAAGAAGTTAGTGGAGATATGGAAAAAGCTATTGAATTTTTAAGAGAAAAGGGTTTAGCTAAAGCTGCTAAAAAAGCTAATAAGGTTGCTGCTGAAGGCTTAATTACTTTAGTAATTGATGAAAACAACACTAAAGCTGCTCTTACTGAAGTAAATTCACAAACAGATTTTGTTGCTAAAAATGAAAATTTCGTCGCATTAACTAAAAAAGTTACTGAACATGTATTTAATAATGAAATAAAGAATATTGAGGAATTAAATGCATCAAATATAGATGGAACTAATTTTGAAGAATTCTTGAAATTACAAATTTCTTCAATTGGAGAAAATATTGTAGTTAGAAGATTGGCATTTGCAAAAGCATGTTGTGAAAATAGTATAGTATGTGGATATGTTCACTTTAATAAAAAAGTTGGTGTTATTCTTAAAGCTAATTGTGATAGCGAAGCTACAAAGAAAGGTGCAAAAGATTTATTACAAAACATTTGCATGCATATCTCAGCAATGAAGCCACAATACTTAAGTTATAAAGATTTAGATGCTGATTTTGTTGAAAAAGAATATTTAGCTCTTAAAGGATCAATTGAAAAAGAAAATGAAGAATTAGTTAGACTTGGAAAACAATTAAAGAGAATTCCGAAGTTTGCTTCAATGTCTCAAATAACTGATGAAGTTTTAAAAGCTGAAGAAGAATTATTAAAAGAAGAATTGAAGAAACAAGGAAAACCTGAAAAAATTTGGAATAAAATTTTACCTGGACAAATCGAAAGATTTATTCAAGACAATACATTAATTGATCAACAATATGCTTTATTTAGTCAACAATATGTATTAGATGATAGTAAAACAGTTTTAGAAGCTGTTAATGATAAAGCAAAAGAGTTAGGTGGAAGTATTGAAATAGTAGAATACACTAGATTCGAAGTAGGTGAAGGATTGGAAAAGAAAGAAGAAAACTTTGCTGAAGAAGTTGCAAAACAAATGGGATTATAAAAAAGTTTAAAGGCAGTGATTTAATTCACTGTCTTTTTTTATTGTGAAATAACAAGCTTCCCAGACGCTCCTCAAGATGGAAAGGTGGAGGTTCTTATTATAAATTAAAAAGAATCTATTTATTCAATTTATAAAAATAACATAGAATTATTCCGAAAATTATTAATATCTTTTAAAGCTATTTACATTGTAAATATTTGTAATCTATGGTAAAATAATTTTGTGATTGGAGGTGTTTTTTTGAAACTTGAAATTTTTCAGTTTTTAGAAAAATCAATTGAACATATGGATAATAATATGGATTTTATTTCTAATTCAGCTGATTCATTAAAAAAGTTTTTTAATGATATATTTTTGAATTGTGATTTTTTCATTAATACAACTGCTAGAATAAAAAGTGAAGATAGTATTAGAGAAAAATTGTTAAGAAATAATTATTATTATAAATATCCTAATCATAAAGTTGCAATAGAAAATTTACCAGATTTAATAGGAATTAGAGTTGAATGTAGATTTATTGATGATGAAAAGAAAATTTTTGATGAAATATCTAAAAATTTTACCATTGAGTTGGAAAATGGTTTTTACAGGAGCGAACTAAATTCTAATATAGAATTAAAACTGAGTGAAAAGCAGCCTACATTTCAAAAAAATGGTTTTGAAATATACAAAATTGATGGGAGATATGTAGTTGAAGGAGATTATTTTGTAAATTTTGAATTACAAATCAAGTCATTAGTAAATATATTTTGGGGTGAAATTGATCATAGTGTATTATATAAAAATTTCAATTATATGATTACTGAGGATTTTATTCGTTCTATAATGTTCTCAATTAAAGCTAATTTAACTATGATAGATAATCAACTACAAAGTGTATATAATCATTTAAAAAATGTTGAAGATAAAAGTAATTATGATTCTTCAAAAATTCATTTAAAAACTATTGTTTCAAAGATGGTTCACGATTTATATTCTGTAAAAATTAAAGAGAGTACAGGATTTGTTGTAGATTTTAAAGATTGTGCAAATATAATTGTAGATTATATATTTTCTAAAAATAAATTTCATAATTCTATGCGTTATGAAGACTATTTTGTTAGATTATTAAATAGACTTAGTAGTGCGAATAATAGAACTATTGTTATAGGAGAAACTTTTGAAATTTGTGATACAATCGAATTTAAAAATGATTTGTGCAAAAAATTTGGAACTGGATTATTAGAATTAGTAAATAAAGATTTTAAATGGAATTTGATTTTTTCAGTTATTCAAGATATTGAAGAAAATGATTTTTGTGAAGAATTTGTTTTATTTTCTGAATTTATAGTATTTGCTGTAGTTAAGAGAGTAAAACGTGCTGTTGATGAATTAAATATTTCAAATGAGGATAAGTCAAAATTAAAATGGGATATTTCATATGTTGTTATGGAATTTATTTGTAATTCATATTCTACTAACATTATTACTTTTAAAAGTATGAAGGATATTGAAAATAAAATAAGAAATTTCTTGAAAAATGTTGAAAAACCAGAAGAAATACTGGCTTTGAATTATGAAGATTTATATAATTCTTTAGAAAATGATTTTGTAAAAAAAGAAGTGGATGAATTTGAATAATGATTGGAATTGATATTTGCAGCATTTCCAGATTTAAAAATATGAAAAATTTGGAAAGATTTTTAAAAAAATATTTTACAAATGAAGAAATTACTTATATTATAAATACAGGTAATAGGGAAGAGACAATTGCAGGTATTTTTTCATTGAAGGAAGCTTTTGTGAAGGCAATTGGTACTGGATTTGGAAATATTTCACCTATTGATGTAGAAGTGATACATAGTTTTTCTGGCAAACCTGATATAATTATTCATAATGATATTTATAAAAAAATAGGAAGTATATCTTGCTCTATTTCTCATGATTCTGATTTCGCAATTGCTGTTGTTGATGTTACTTTTTTAAGCATAAAAGTAGATTTACAAAAAGTTTCAGATATGAAAAAATTAATGTTAAATAGAAAAGATGATGGCAATAAAGGTGATTTTGGAAAAGTTGGAATAATTGGTGGAAGTTTGGGAATGTGTGGTAGTGTTGACTTATGTGCTAGATCTGCTCTTCGAAGTGGAAGTGGATTAGTATATAATATATGCCCTAAATCTATTTCTAATATTTTACAAATTAAAGCAATTGAAAATATAATTCTTCCGATTTCTGATGATGGTAATGGTTGTTTTATTTATAAATATATAGATGAAATTATTGAAAAAATAAAACACTTAGATGCTATAGCTATTGGTTGTGGATTAGGAAGAAATGAAGATAACACTAAAATTATTAAAATGATAATGAAGAATTTTCAAGGACCAATTGTAATTGATGCGGATGCCATTTTTTTCTTGAGAAATATTAAATCAGATATATTAAATAGAGAAAATATTATTATAACACCACATGAAGTTGAATTTTCTCGATTTTCATCTTATGATTTAAAAGTAATTAAAGAAAATAGATTGGAAGTTGTAAATAAATTTTTTGAAAAAAATTTAAAATATACACTAGTTTTGAAAGGTAAAAATACAATAGTTAAGTCAGATAAGAAGCTTTATGTTAATACCACTGGAAATTCTGGAATGGCAACTGCCGGAAGTGGTGATTGTTTAACAGGTATTATTCTATCTTTGGTTGGACAAGGACTAGATGCTTTTAATTCTGCAAAACTTGGAGTTTTTATGCATGGATTAGCTGGAGATTTTGCTAAAGAGTCTTTAGGTGAAGATTCTTTAGTAGCATCTGATATAATAATGTTTTTACCAAATGCAATTAAATATATTAGGGAGTGATATTATGTATGAAAATCAATCATTGATTTTTGTTGATTTAGATAAATTAAAGAATAATTTTTTTAAAATAAAAGAAAAGACTAATGGTGCAAAAGTTGGGATAGTTCTAAAGGCTAATGCTTATGGACTTGGTGCTTGTACTGTTGCTGAATTTTTACAAAAACAAGGTGCAGATTATTTTTGTGTTGCAAATTTTTCAGAAGCCATGGAACTTAGAAAAAAGAGAATTAAACTACCTATCTTGATATTAGGTTATGTTCCTAATGCTTTATTTGAAAAACTGATAAAAAATAATGTTGAATTAACTGTATATAATATTGAAATGATAAGAGAATTAAATGAAATCTCTGCAAAATGTAGAAAAAAATGTAAAATTCATATTAAAATTGATACAGGGATGAATAGACTTGGGTTTTTAATTGATGATAAATTAAAGGGGTATTTAAAAGAAATTTATTCTATGAAACATATTATTGTAAAAGGAATGTTCTCGCATTTATGTGTTTCAGATATTGATGACTTTTCTTTTACTAAACTACAAGTTGAAAAATTTGAGAAAGTTAAGAAAATTCTTGAAGAAGAAAATCTAAAAATACCAATGTTACATATTGCAAATGATGGTGGGGTTTTGCTTCATAATTATTATTACGATATGGTAAGAGTTGGAATTGGAATTTATGGTCATTATCCATCAGAATATGTTAAAGATAATTCTAAAATAAAGATGGATACAGTTGTTAGTTTTGTAAGTACAGTAAGTAATATTAAATATATTCATAAAGGAGATACTGTTGGATATGGAAGAACTTTCTGTGCTGATAAAACTATTAAAGTTGCCACAATTTCCGTAGGTTATGCAGACGGCTATCCTTATGAGTTAAGTAATAAAGGTTATGTTATGATAAATAATAAAAAAGCTAACATTTTAGGAAAAGTTTGTATGGATCAAACGATGATAGATATTTCTGATATTGATGATGTAAAAATAGGAGATACTGTTTTGCTCTATGGGGAATACAAGGATATGAGACTTGATATTTTTGAAATAGCAAAAATAGCTAATACAAATGTTTATGATTTAATATGTCGAATAAATATGAGGATTCCAAGAGTTTATCTTGAAGGCGATAAAGTTGTAAGAGTTGTTGATTATCTATCAACTGAAAAAAATTACTACGAATTATAAAAGCTCAGTACATTATAGCACTGAGCTTTTAAATATAATATAAAAAGTAAATAATATATGTAATAAGTATTTACATAAAATCTAGAGGTGTTTTTTCACAAGATATGGATAACACAATCCCCATAGCAATTAAGTTTACTAATTGGAAAGTACCTCCATAACTTAAAAATGGAAGTGGAATACCAGTTATAGGCATAAGACCAATAGTCATTCCAATATTCTCAAAAATATGAGCTAGAAACATTGCACATATTCCTATAATTAACATTTGATTAAATTTATTTGCTGTCTTCTTAGAAAGTCTTACAAATCTATATAACATTATTGTATATAATCCAATCAAAATTGTTCCTCCAACAAATCCCATTTCTTCAACAAAAACTGGAAATATATAGTCTGTTTGTTTTTCAGGAATAAAGTTAAATTGATTTTGAGGGCCTTTAAATAATCCTCTTCCTATAAATTTTCCTGATCCTGCTGCGATTTTGCCTTGAACAGCTTGATATCCAGTGTTTGTTATGTCTCTTTCAGGATGTAAAAAATTTAAAATCCTATTTTTTTGATATTGAGATAGGTTAAAATAAAAAATAGGTAAACTGGCTATAGCTGCTAGTAAAGTATATACTACTAGTCTTAAGCTTATTCCAGCTACAAATAGCATTGATCCAATTACTAATATAAAAACAAATGCAGTTCCAAAGTCTGGTTGCATTAAAACTAATCCAACAGGAATAAAAGCAAAAATCAAAACTTTTATTAGAGTTTTTGGTTCATTCAATTTGGAATTATTTTTTTCAATAACCGTTGCTAAACAAATAATCATTCCAAGTTTTACAAATTCAGAAGGTTGGAATGAAATAGGACCAAATTTAATCCAACTTCTTGCACCAACAGAATCCCCAGTACCAATTATAAGTACTAATACTAAAAGTATAATTGAAATTATATATATTGGCAAATACAATCTTTTTAAAAATTTAATATTTACTGCTATTAATACAAACATTAAGATAAAGCCTAATATTGTAGCAATTATTTGTGATAACATAAAGTTTCTTTTCAAACTTATTGTTGCACTATATAAATTTACTAACCCTATTAATATAATTAAAATTAAAGAAATTAGTATAAATAAGTCAATTTTATATAAATTTTTATTCTTAAAAAACATATTAATCACCTCATAACGTATATATTATATTAAAAATTCTTCAAATATGCAAATAAAATATAAAAAATGTTAACAATTATTTTTGATTGGGTATATATTTGTTACTAGAAATTAGGAGATAAGTATGGACTTTGAATATATTAAGGTTATAAAAAGTGATTTAGATGATATTGATGAAGCGGTTTCTTTTATTTTAGAAAAGTTATCAAGTGTTATTAGAGATGAAGAACTAATGTTCAATATTAGAATTGTTATAAATGAAATAGTGATAAATAGCTATGAACATGGTAATAAATGCAATAAAGAAAAGGGAATAAATTTAAAAGTCTGTGTTAATATGGACTGTATACATATAAATGTTAAAGATGAAGGAGATGGAATAAACTATATCTTTAATGAAAATAGAGATATTAATACGACAACCTCTGGTAGAGGTCTTAGAATTGTAAAACATTTAGTAGACGAACTTGAAATTAATAATAATGAAATTACTGCAAAAATAAAATGTGAAGGAAATGATACATAGAAATCAATTTAAAATTGGTTTCTTTTTTGTTGAATTTTTTGCAGAAAGTGATATAATATTATCATACACAATAGTGTAAATTAATAAAGGAGGGTTTAATTATGAGATTGTTACCACAAACAGTTATGAAAAGTTTAATGCCAACAAATAGTATAATTATTATTTTAGTTGCAGTTTTGGTGTTTGGTTTCTTTTATTTTGTTCCTGTAGGGCTTTGGATTACTGCTTTATTCAGTGGTGTTAAAGTTAAAATTTCTAATTTAATAGGAATGAAACTTAGAAGAGTTAGAGCGTCAAAAATAATTTATCCATTAATTAAAGCAACGAAAGCTAATGTTAAAATTAACATTTCTGAATTAGAAGCACATTATTTGGCAGGAGGAAATGTAAATAATGTTGTTGATGCTTTAATTGCTGCTCAAAAGGCTAACATCGAATTGACTTTTGAAATGGCAACAGCGATTGACCTTGCCGGACGTGATGTATTGGAAGCTGTTCAAGTTAGTGTAAATCCTAAAGTTATCAATACGCCAAAAATTGCAGCGGTTGCAATGAATGGTATTGAAGTAATAGTTATCGCAAAAGTTACTGTTAGAGCAGATATTTCAAGACTTATCGGAGGAGCTGGTGAAGAAACTATTATAGCCAGAGTAGGAGAAGGTATTGTTACTACTGTAGGTAGTGCTGAAAGACATAGTTTAGTGCTCGAAAATCCTGATGCAATTTCAGAAACAGTTTTGAAAAAAGGTTTAGATTTAGGAACTGCTTTCGAAATTTTATCTATTGATATTGCTGATGTTGATATTGGTAGAAATATAGGTGCTCAATTACAAGCTGATCAAGCAGAAGCAGATAAGAAAATAGCTCAAGCCAAAGCAGAAGAAAGACGTGCAATGGCAGTTGCAGTTGAACAAGAAAATAAAGCTAAGATTGAAGAAATGAAAGCTAAGGTTGTTGAATCTGAAAGTAAAATTCCGCTTGCGATTGCAAAGGCGTTTGAAGATGGAAATATTTCAGTTTTAGAATATGAAAAACTTAAAAATATCAAATCAGATACTAAAATGAGAGAATCACTTTCAGAATAGAGGTGAGTTCCTATGAAAAAAAATAAGAGTTTTCTATCTTTTATTGAGGATTTAAAATCAGAGATTAATGATATAAAAGCTCAAATAGATGAAGTAGGTAATGAAAACAAGAATAGTACTTTAAAAGCTTCTAGCAAACCTAAAAACAAGAAAAATAAGAACGCTAGTAAAAGTAATAAAAATCCAAATTATAGAATTAATAATTTTGATAATTACGAAAGTCCTGAGGGTTCTAGTGTAATGACTTCTAGTATAGAGGGTTCTACTTTAGAAAATGTTTCTTATGAAGGTAAAACAGTTATGACTACTTCTATTGAAGGTAAAAGTATTATGAATACTTCAATGGAGGGTCAAGGTCAAATGTACAATTCTCGCAAAACAGAAAGAGTAGCCTTGCGAAATGATATTCAACATTTTGATGAATTAATAGAAAGAAAAACCAAAAAATTTGTCATTAAAGGTAAAGAAAGCCTATCAAAAGCTATTCTCTATTCTGAAATTATTGGAAAACCTAAATCATTAAAATAATAGATTCGTAATTTCAATAAAATTTACATTAATTAGAATGATGAGAGTTTGTTGTTAAAAATAATTTAAAAAAGGAGACAATTGTGTCTCCTTTTTTAATCTATCTTTTCTAATGTTATATAATCTACTCCTGAAATTATTAGTTTCATTCCTTTTTCTAACTTTAGTTCATGAGATTCTTGTAAATTTATAACTGTTTCTTTGTTTTCTTTTGATATAATCTTAATAATTGTATCTTTAGTAGTATTCGATAATTTGTAATGACCTTGTTTTAAATCATCTTCAATTGTAAATATTCCACTGGATAAGTTTTTAAATGTATCATATTTTATATTATCTTTAAAAATAATCCCTATTACATTTCCATTAAATTCAATGTTAGAATTATTTAGAACTTTTATACGTACATATCTGGGCTTTTCATTATCATTCAAAGTTTCTTCTAAAATTATTTTGTTATCTACATAGTACTTAAAAATTCCTTTTCCTGTGAGTTTTACTAAATAATTATCATATGAAAAATCTTTTTTATTAAGTTCAGTCTTAGAATTTTGATTTAATAATTTTTCTTCAACTTTTACATTACTTGAAGATTCATTTTTAAAATTTATATATTTCTTACCATAAAAATTTTCTATCTCTTCAAGTTTTGATAATATTTTTCTTTCAAACGTGATATCCTTTGAAGAGTCGTTTTTAAACTTATTATACTTTTCTAAAATTTTATTAAAAATTTTTTTATCATCATCTGAAAAATCCCCATAAGGTTTTTCTAATACAGTAATTTCCTCAGCTGTTAGAGAAAATTGGGATGTTGAGTTCTTTATTTCATTATTTACTTTATCTACATTTTTGGTACCAGTTTTACTACAAGATGATAGTATAAAAATAGATAATAAAATAAAAACAAATCTCTTTCTTATATGAAACATTTTTTACTCCTTAATTAGTAATATTAATATATTTATTATACAACATTTTTATAATATTTCAAAATGAATTTTAAATTTTTATTATTATATGGTTACAAAAATTAACCTAATATGGTATAATTACAATAGCTTTTAGCTAGATAGTAAAGCTATTGTAATGTCAGCACAGTATAACATTGATAAAGATAAATAGAGATATTTAAAAAATGGTTTAGTTATAAGAGGAGAAAATATGTATAATTTAGGTGAATTTCAGAAGTTGATTATAAAGCGTTTTAAAAATAACGGAGCTTATATAGGACTAAAAGATGTAAAAAATGAAAAACTTGATATATTGTTACCTAAGAAAGAAGTTTTAGAAACAGATAAAGTTGATGATGAAATTGAAGTTTTTGTTTATAAAGACAATCAGTCTAGGTTTGTTGCTACGAGGAAAAAAACAAAAATATCTTTAGGAAAATTAGAAACTTTAGAGGTAATGGATATTTCAAAAATTGGAGCTTTTTTGGATTGGGGTCTTGAAAAAGAATTGTTTTTGCCTTTTAAAGAGCAAACTATGAAACTCGAAAAAGGAAGGAAATATTTAGTTGCATTATACATAGATAAATCAGAAAGACTTTGTGCAACAATGAAAATAAGAGATTATTTGACATCAGATTCTCCTTATAAGGAAGGTGAGTGGGTTGAAGGAATTGTTTATTCAATCCATAAAGACTATGGTGCTTTCGTTGCTGTAGATAAAAAATATGATGCTATGATTGAAAATAAAGATATTATTGGCGTTTTAGAAATTGGAGAACCTATTAATTTTAGGATTTCAAAAGTAAAAAAAGATGGTCGTTTGAATTTAGTTTTAAAAAATTTATCTCATGTTGAAATAAATGATAATGCTGAAATACTTTTTAATATTATTAAAAATAGAGGCGGTTTTTTGGATTTGAATGACAAAAGTGAACCAGAAAAAATTAAGGAAATTTGTGGTATGAGTAAATCATCTTTTAAGAAAGCCGTAGGAAGATTATTAAAAAATAAAAAAATTCAATTTGAGGGAAATGGAATTAAATTAATTTAAGGGGGAAATAATTATGGAAAGTAAAGTAATGGCAATTGTAAACGGAGTTGAAATTTTAGAAAGTGATATTGACAGATTTATAGAATTAATGGGAAATAGAGCAATGCCATATAATAATCCTGAAGGTAGAAAACAATTATGTGAAGAATTAGTTAAACAAGAACTTATAATTCAAGATTGCTATAATAGGAAGTTAGATGAAAGTGAAGCATTTGTTAAAGAAATTAATGAAATTAAACGTTCAATTTTAGCAAAACATTTTTTAAATGAATTATTTGAAAATATTCATGCTACTGATGAAGAAATAAAAGAGTATTATGAAGAAAATAAAAATATTTTTAAGAGTAAATATACTTTTAAGGCAAAACATATTTTGGTTGAAAGTGAAGAAAAAGCTAATGAACTAAAAGATCTTTGTAATAAAGGTGAAAAATTTGAAGAATTAGCTAAAGAACATTCTATGTGCCCATCTAAAGAAGTAGGTGGAGATTTGGGAGAATTTAGTCAAGGACAAATGGTATTAGAATTTGAAAATGCATGTATAGATGCAGAAGTTGGAAAAGTTACTGCTCCTGTAAAAACACAATTTGGTTATCATTTAATTAAACTTGAATCAAAAACAAATCCCGAACAACTAGATTTAGAATCAGTTAGAGATGAAATTGAGAAAAGTATAATAAAAGCTAAAGAACAAGTAGCTTATGTGAAAAAAATGGATGCTTTAATGAAGGATAGTAAGATAGAAAGAAAATATTAAGATGCATTTTTTGGGTGGATTGGTTAGTATTTTTGTTTGTTTATTAGTTTCATCAATCGATTTGAAATATTTAAAAGAAAAAGAGACAATAAAAATCTCGATTAACAATATAAAGAAATACTATAATTTATTAAATTTTATATTAATATTCCTAACAAATATATATTTAATGTCATTATTTTTTTATAATGATATATTATATATGATAAATTTACTTTGTTTTTTATGTCTGTACATTTGTGCATTTACTGATATTATTTGTAAAAATATTTTTATAAATATCATTATGGCTTTTCTAGTTCCGATTATATTATTGAATATATATGGAAATTACACTAGATTAGCTATTTTTGGTTTAATTTCAGGAATAATTTTGTATGGAACTATTTATATAGTATCAAAATTAGTTTATGGAAAGGAAGTATTTGGAATAGGAGATATTTATGCATTATCTTTAATAGGAATTTCAACAGATTGGTATACAGTTTTTTATATTGGACTATTTACTTTTATAATAGCGGGGCTTTTTTATTTAATAAAACTAATTATTATAAAAGATATAGAAGCTTTTAAACATCAAGAAATACCATTAATTCCATTTATATTATTTAGTTATTTATTTTTAATTTATTTTTAGAATCAACTTAAAAATCAATATTTTAAGTTGATTTTTGCTTGTAAATGTGTTATTATAAGTAGCAGGTTAAATAAGAATGTTCGGAGGTGTATAATGCAAGTTTTAATGGAAATAATATTATTCGTTGCTAGTATTGTTATAATATTAGCAGTGTTAATGCAAGAATCTAAGTCTGACGGTGTTGCGTCTTTAACAGCTGAAACTAATATTTCTGGAAAAGGCGGAAAAAAATCTAAAGATGCTGTGTTAAGCCAAATTACTATTATAGCATCAGTTGTGTTTTTTATAGTAGCTATTGCTATGGCTGCGATTAAATAAAAAATTTAGGAGGAAAAAATGGATACTAATTTGATTTTTTATTGTGCAATTGCCGTTGGTATTGTTGCGCTAGTATTTGCTTATATTAAATATTTAAGCATTACAAAAATTGAACCTGGTAATGAAAGAATGAAAGAAATATCAGGTTATATTCAAGAAGGCGCTATGGCTTTCTTAGTTCGTGAATATAAGTATTTAGCTATATTCGTTGTTGTTGTTGCAATTATTTTAGGGGTAGCCATTAATTTACTTACAGCAGTTTGTTTCTTAGCTGGCTCAATTTGTTCAATTTTAGCAGGATATTTCGGAATGAAAGCTGCTACTAAAGCAAATGTTAGAACTGCAAATGCTGCTAAAGAATACGGAATGGGAAAAGCACTTCAAACTGCATTTTCAGGAGGAGCAGTAATGGGACTTTCTGTAGTTGGATTAGGTATTCTAGGGATGACAGTTTGCTACTTCTTAGTAGGAGACGTTAATATTGTAACTGGATTCAGTTTTGGTGCTTCATCTATAGCATTGTTCGGAAGAGTAGGTGGTGGTATTTATACTAAAGCTGCTGACGTTGGTGCTGACCTTGTAGGAAAGGTTGAAGCTGGAATTCCTGAAGATGATCCAAGAAACCCTGCTGTTATAGCTGATAATGTAGGAGATAATGTAGGGGACGTTGCTGGTATGGGAGCTGACCTTTTTGAATCTTATGTAGGGTCTATACTTTCTGGTATTACATTAGGTTCTGTTGCTTTTGGTAAAGAAGGTATTATATTTGCGTTAGCTCTTGCTGCAGCTGGTATCTTAGCATCATTAGTTGGCCTATTCTGCGTAAGAGGGGATAAAGATCCACAAAAATCTTTAAATATGGGAACTATTGTTAGTTCAGTATTAACTATTATAGTTACATATTTCTTAAGTAAACAAATTTTAGGAAATAACTCAGCATTTATTTCTTCAGTTGCTGGTATTTTAGTAGGATTAATTATTTCTCAATTTACTGAATACTATACTTCAGGAGATAAAAAACCTGTTCAACATATTGCAGAAGAATCAGAAACTGGTTCATCAACTAATATAATTTCTGGTTTAGCTGTTGGAATGAAGTCAACTGCTGGTCCTATTGTAGTAATAGCAATAGGTATTTTAGTATCATATATGGCATCAAATGGATTTGCTAATGCTGGTCAAGGATTATATGGGATTTCTGTTGCTGCTATAGGAATGCTTTCTACTTGTGGTATGACTATTGCTGTTGATGCTTATGGTCCAATTGCTGATAATGCTGGTGGTATTGCAGAAATGTGTGAATTACCTCATGAAGTTAGAAATATTACAGACAAATTAGATTCTGTTGGTAATACTACAGCTGCTATTGGTAAAGGATTTGCGATTGGTTCAGCTGCCTTAACTGCTTTAGCATTGTTTGCATCATATACTCAAGCAGTAGGATTGGAAAAAATAGATGTTACTAAACCTCAAGTAGTTGCAGGAATGTTCATTGGTGGTATGTTACCATTCTTATTCTCAGCTTTAACTATGGAAGCTGTTGGAAATGCTGCTAATGAAATGATTCAAGAAGTTAGAAGACAATTTAAAACTATTCCTGGAATTATGGAAGGAACTGGAACTCCAGATTATAGAAAATGTGTTGATATTTCTACAATGGCAGCATTAAAACAAATGATTATTCCTGGATTATTAGCAGTAGTAGTTCCAGTATTAGTCGGTATTTTAATTGGAGCAGAAGCTCTTGGTGGATTATTAGCTGGATCTTTAGTTACAGGTGTTTTAATGGCAATCTTTATGTCAAATGCTGGTGGAGCATGGGATAATGCTAAAAAGTACATTGAAGAAGGTCATCATGGTGGTAAAGGTTCAGATCCTCATAAAGCAGCGGTTGTTGGGGATACTGTAGGGGATCCATTTAAGGATACTTCAGGTCCATCATTAAACATTTTAATTAAGTTAATGACTGTAGTAGCATTAGTGTTTGCTCAAGTTATTTTAAACTATGGTGGAATGTTAATAAAATAATTATAATAATATGTTTATGTAAAAAGTGTATTTTAAATACACTTTTTATTTTTTTATAAATTATTATTGTTTTTTATATTTAAATAAAAAAATTTGTATTTGCAATATTTTTAAATTTTTGATATAATGCATTTGATAAATAAATTTTAGGAGGTTTTTATGGATAGTGGACCCGAGGTCTATTTTCAGATTTTTATTTTAATTTTATTAACTTTAGTTAATGCTTTTTTTGCTGCATCTGAAATGGCAATAGTTTCTATGGACAAGAAAAAGTTATTAACTTTGTCAGAACAAGGAAATAAGAGAGCGATTAAAGTTGAAAAACTTTTAAAAGAGCCTTCGAAGTTTTTATCAACTATTCAAGTTGGTATCACTTTTGCTGGTTTCTTTACATCAGCTTCTGCTGCAGTTGGACTATCAGATAAGTTTGGAAAAGTATTATCAAATTTATCAGTTCCTTTTGCGTATAGAGTTTCTTTTGTTTTAATTACAGTCATATTGGCATTCTTTAGTTTAGTATTTGGTGAACTTGTGCCTAAAAGAATAGCATTACAAAATGCAGAAAAATTTGCTTTATTTTCTGTTGGGACAATAAATTTTGTTTATAAAATAATGAGTCCGTTTGTTTATTTGCTATCTTTATCTACTAATATAGTGTTAAAGATTTTTTCAGTTCCTACAAGTGGAGTTGAAGCACAGGTTACTCTAGAAGAGATAAAATCAATTGTTGAAGTAGGACAAGAACAAGGAATAATCAATCCTACAGAGCGTGAAATGATAGATGGTGTTATATCTTTTGATGATGTATTAGCTGAAGAAGTAATGACAGCAAGAACTGAAGTATTTATGATTGATATTGATGAACCTGATAAAGATTTTGAAACTTTAATGCAAATGAGGTATTCAAGAGTGCCAGTTTATGAAGATGATATTGATAATATAATTGGTATTTTATATATTAAAGACTTTTTCTTAGAAGCTTATAAAGTAGGATTTGATAATATTGATATTCGTTCTATTTTAAGACCAGCTTATTTTATTCCAGAGAGAAAAAATATAAATGATTTATTTCTTGAACTTAAAAATTCAAGAAATCAAATGGCTGTATTAATTGATGAATATGGTGGTTTTACGGGAATTGTCACTATGGAAGATTTAATTGAGGAAGTTATGGGTGAAATTGATGACGAATATGATAAGAAAACTAATCCTTCAATCAAAAAGATAGATGATAGACATTTTATTGCAACTGGAGCATGTGAAATTGAGGATGTAAATAATGCTTGTAATTTAAAACTTGATGAAAATTCAGAAGATTATGATACATTAGGTGGTATGCTTATGTATCTATTAGGATATATACCTAATGATGGAGAGAAGCTTATTGTTGAAGATAATGGTGTTATTTATAATATATTATCTATTTATGAACATAGAGTTAAGAAAGTTAGAATAATTCTTCCTAAAGAAGAAGTTGTAGAAAAGGATGAAGATGAAGAAAAAAATTCTGACGAATAATTTTTAATATCTATAATTATATATAATAATTAAAAGCCCACATTATTAAAAAAATGTGGGTTTTTTAGTATTAATTTATTCTATTCCTAATTTTTCAATAGTTTGTACTAATATGTTACAATCTACATATCTAAAGTCTCTTAGAACTCTATCTATCCATAGAGGCGTTTTCATATTGCTTTGAAATTTTTTGTATGTTTCAATAGCTTCATCGATAATTATAATTCCATTAACATCAAGTTCTTTTGTTTTAGTAATTAATATAGATCTGTATGGTGTTTCATTAGGTTTTATACTACCACAAAGTGGATGAGTTGAAAGCTCAAATCCATTTTGAAGTTTTTTCTTAACTATATCTAATATGTCTCCATATGTATATTTTTCATCAAATATTATGTCTAAATCTTTCTTATTTTTCACTTTTTCATATAAGTCAATATTATTAGTTACTAATGTAAATTTCATATCAATTCTCCCTTCGTACTATAAAATTGTATCATAAAAACATAAAAATATAAAGTGATTAGGTAAAATATATTTAAAAAATTCTAAAAATATGGTAAAATCAATAATGAGGTGATAATTTTGGCTAATGATTTTGTACATTTGAATGTTCATACTGAGTATAGTTTGTTGAACAATTATAATCCAATGGAAAAATTAATAGATAAAGCTAAAGAATTAAATTTTAAAGCTATGGCTATTACAGATTATAACAATATGTATGGCGTTATTGATTTTTATAAAAGATGTAAAAAGAATTCAATAAAACCTATTATTGGTTGTGAGTTAACTTTGTCATACCCAAATAATGAATTTTATAATATAATATTATTAGCTAAGAATAATCAAGGATATAAAAATTTATGTAAATTAGTGTCTAATTTATATATTATTGAAAATAGAAATAGAGAATATATAACATTTGATGAATTAGAAAAATTCTCAAAAAATTTAATATTAATTGTTGGTTCTAAAAGAAGTTTTATTAGAAAATGTCTATATTTAGACGATACTTTAAACGCTAAGAATGAAATTTTAAATTTCAAAAGTATATTCAATAAAGAGGATTTATTTCTAGAATTGAATTTTCATTTTGAAGAAAATGATGAGTTAATGATAAACAAATATTTGGAACTTGCAAATGAAGTAAACGTTGAGACTGTTGTAACTAATGATGTTCATTATTTAGAAAATACAGATTTTAATTTATTTAATATAGCAAGATGTATATCAAAAGGTATTTTATTATCTGAACTTAAAGAAGATACTTTTACTCAAGCAGAATACTATTTAAAAAGTGAAGAAGAAATGTTAAAAATATTTTCTCAATTAAAAGATTCTATGTATAATACTAAAATGATTGCTCAAAGATGTAATGTTGAATTTGACTTTTCAAAGTATCATTTACCTGAATATAAAGTACCTGATGGAGTTAGTACAAAGGAAGATTATTTACATAGTATAATCATAGAAGGTATGAAAAAAAGATATGAAAATATCACTGATGAAATTAAAAAAAGAGTTAATCATGAATTTTCAGTAATAAATAAAATGGGATTTACTGATTATTTTCTTATTGTTTGGGATTTTGTAAATTTTGCTAAAAAAAATAAAATTCCAGTTGGACCTGGTAGAGGTTCAGGTGCAAATTCAATTGTTGCATACTGCTTGGAGATAACTGATATTGATCCAATAGAATATGAATTAATATTTGAAAGATTTTTAAATCCTGAAAGAATTTCAATGCCTGATTTTGACATAGATTTTTGCAACGAAAGAAGAGAAGAAGTCATAGACTATGTAATTAGAAAGTATGGGAAAAACCACGTTTCACAAATTGTTACCTTTGGAACTATGAAACCAAGAGCAGCAGTAAGAGATATTGGCAGAGTTTTAGGTTATAAATTATCAACTGTTGATAAGGTAGCAAAACTTATTCCAAATAATTTAGACGTTACTTTTAAAAATGCATTAAAAGATAGTTTGGAATTAAAAAAGTTATATGACGAAGATGTAAATATAAAAAAACTTATTAATACTTCTGAAAAATTTGAAAAATTTCATAGACATATATCAATACATGCAGCGGGTATTGTTATAACTAAGGAAGAACTTACAGAGTATGTTCCGCTATCTAAAAGTGGAGATAATATAGTAACACAATTCAATATGATAGAGTTGGAAGAACTTGGGCTTTTAAAGATGGATTTTTTAGGACTTAGAACTCTAACAGTAATTGATGATACTATAAGACTTGTTCAAAAAAATTACAATAGAGAGATTGATATTGAAAAAATATCGTTAAGTGACAAGAATGTTTTAAATTTATTTAAGACAGCTGATACAATTGGCATATTCCAATTTGAAAGTACAGGTATGAGATTGTTCTTAAAAGATTTAAAAGCAGATAATTTCGATGAGTTGGTTGCTGCAAATTCTCTTTTTAGACCAGGTCCGATGAATCAAATACCTAATTACATTAAAAATAAAAATAATCCTAATAGTATTCGATATTTGGATAAGCGTTTAGAAAAATATTTAAAATCCACTTATGGAATTATTGTATATCAAGAACAAGTTATGCAGATTGCAAGAGAATTAGCAGGATATACTTGGGGTCAAGCAGATAATTTGCGAAAAGCCATTGGTAAAAAACATATGGATATAATGGAATATAATAGGAAGATATTTATTTATGGTCTAGATGATTTAGATGGAAGCATTAAAATAAAAGGTTGTGTAAGAAATGGTGTGGATGAGAAGCTTGCTCAAAATATTTTTGATTTAATAGTTGAGTTTGGTAACTACGCTTTTAATAAATCACATAGTGCTTGCTATTCATTAAATGCTTATAGAACTGCTTATTTAAAATATTATTATCCATTAGAATATATGGTAAGTCTTTTAAATTCTGTTATAAATTATGAAAGACAATTTTTCCAATATTTTCAAGAAATTAAAAGGATGGGAATAAAGATTTTACTTCCAAGTGTTAATTATAGTTACTATAAGATAAGTACTGAAAATAAGTGTATGAGAATTGGTTTCTCTCAAATTAAAGGATTTAATAGGCTTTTAGCTAAAGATATTGAAGAAGAAAGAAAAAATGGAGAGTTTAAAAGTTTTAAAGAATTTTTAGAAAGATTGAAAAATTCAAAGAATATGAGCTTGCAATCAATTGAAAATTTAGTAAAGTCTGGAGCTTTTGATGAAATAGATGAAAAAAGAGTTGAAATTCTAAATTCTTTGGAGACATTATTTACTCAAATAGTATCTAAAAGTAAAAATGAATTATCGGGACAACTTTCCTTAATAAGTTCAGATTTTATGCATGAAAAATATGTTAAGTCTGAAAAATTTTTAAAAGACGATATGTTAGAATATGAAAAAGATGTTTTAGGATTTTATATTTCTTCACATCCACTAGATGAATATAAAGATTATATTAAGTCTAAAAATAGTATGAAGTTAATTGATTTAAAAGTTTTAGATAAAGGTATCTATAATGTAATAGTTTATATTAACTCTATTAAACTTAGAAGAAATAAAAAAAATAAGATGCTAAAAACAATTAATGTAGAAGATTTTACAAGTAGTATAGAGATTTTAGATGTTAAAGATTTAGATATTATTAAAGGAAAAATTTATGAAATATCGATTAAAGTTTCTATAAATTCATTTGGGAATACTAATTTTACTGTAATTGATGCTAGAGAAGTAGATAGTATATATTCTAAGAAACTATATATAAAAATTGAAAATTTTGATAATAGTATAAAGAAAAAATTAAGTGAATTTTCTGAAAAATATGGTGGAATAAATAATGTAATTTTGTATATAACTAACAATCATAAAACTTTAAGATTAGAAAATAAGTTTGATTTAAAAAATGAAAATTTAATTGTTGAATTAGAAAATATTTTTGGAAAAGACTGTTTTCGTATCAATTAATGGAGGTATAATTTGAAAAAAATTGCTATTCTTACTAGTGGTGGAGATTCTCCAGGAATGAATCCAGTAATAAGAGCTGTTGTAAGAACTTGTATATATCATAATGTTAGAATATATGGTGTAAAATTTGGTTATGATGGCCTTATTAAAGGAAATATTTTTGAGATGAATGTGTCTAGTGTTGCAGATATAATTCAAAAAGGTGGTACTATATTAGGTAGTGCTAGAAGTAAAGAGTTTATGACTAAAGAAGGTCAAGAAAAAGCAGTTAAAAGCTTAAAAGATAATGGTATTGAAGGACTTGTAGTTTTAGGAGGAGATGGTACTTTTCGTGGCGCTAATGTTTTAAGCAAATATGGTATAAAGACTATTGCTATACCTTGTACTATTGATAATGATATGGGATATACTGATTATACAATTGGATTTTTTACTTCAGTAAATACAGTTATCGACGCTATTTCAAAACTTCGTGATACATCTTCTTCTCATGGAAGAGCTAATATTTTAGAAGTTATGGGAAGAAAATGTGGTGATATTGCTCTAAATTCAGGATTAGCTGGTGGAGCTGAAAGTATAATAGTTCCAGAAGTCGATTTTGATATAGATAAAGTTTGTAATAAAATTATATCTGGTAGGAAAAGAGGTAAATTACACCATATCATAGTTTTAACTGAAGGTATTTTAAGCCCTTATGAGCTTAAAAAACAGATTCAAGAAAAAACGAAAATTGATACAAGGGTTACTGTACTAGGACATATCCAAAGAGGAGGTACTCCAAGCTCATTTGACAGAATAATAGCAAGTCAAATGGGAAGTATGTCTGTTAAATTATTGTTGAAAGAACAAACTAATTTAGCTTTAGCTTTTAAAAATAATAATATTGAGTATATTACTATAGAAGATGCTGTATCTAGCAAAAAAATATTTAATAAAGATTTATATGATATAGTTGATGAACTATCTATTTAGGAGAGAATTATGAAAAAAACAAAAATAATATGTACAATTGGGCCTGCTTCAGATTCAGTTGAAAATTTAAAAGAATTAATGCTTAGTGGAATGAATGTTTGTAGATTAAATTTTTCACATGGAAGCAAAGAAGAACATCAAGTTAGAATTGATAATATAAAAAAAGCAAGAGAAGAGTTAGATTTACCTATAGCAATAATGCTTGATACTAAAGGTCCTGAAATAAGATTAGGTAAATTTAGTATTGATGAAGTTATTCTTAAAGCGGGAGATTTTTATACCTTTACAATTGATGAAGTATTAGGAAATCAAGAAATTTGTTCTGTTTCTTACAAACTATTACCAAATGATGTTAAGGTTGGTGGTACAATTTTAGTTGATGATGGTTTAGTTGAAATGGAAGTTATTTCTAAGACAGATAAGGAAATAAAATGTCTAGTTAAAAATAATGGAGTAATCAAGAGTAATAAAGGTGTAAATATACCGAATGAAGTAATAAATTTACCATCCATTACGGAAAAGGATAAGTCTGATATTTTATTTGGAATACAAAATGATTTAGACTTTATTGCAGCTTCATTTGTAAGAAAACCTGAAGATGTATACGAAATTAGAAAAATTTTAGATGATAACAATTCTGATATTAAAATAATTTCTAAAATAGAAAATCAAGAAGGCGTTGAAAATATTGATAAAATTATAGAGGCTTCTGATGGAATAATGGTTGCCAGAGGAGACTTAGGAGTTGAAATTAAAGCAGAATTCATTCCAAAAATTCAAAAAGAAATAATTAGAAAATGTAATTTAGTAGGAAAACCAGTAATAACTGCAACACAAATGCTTGATTCAATGATTAGAAACCCAAGGCCTACAAGAGCAGAAGTTACAGATGTAGCAAATGCGATTATAGATGGAAGTGATTGTATTATGTTATCCGGTGAAACTGCTGCTGGAAAATATCCAAAAGAAGCGGTTAAAGTAATGAATAATATTGCAATAACAACAGAAAATTCTTTTGATTTTCAAAATAGTATAAAAAGCAAGAATAGACAAGATATTTTAAATACTATGAATTCAATAAGTTTGTCAACAAAAGAAATTGCTGAAAATTTAAGAGCAAAAGCTATAATTTGTGCTACAGCTTCTGGAATTACTCCTATTTCAATTTCTAAATTTAGACCATTTGTTGATATTATAGCTGTAACTTATTCTGAGAAAGTTAGACGAAAATTACAAATTTTTTGGGGAGTTACTAGCTTGATTTCTAAGAAATCTGAACATACTGATGAAGTTATTGAACGTTCTATATCAGCAACTTTAAATGCAAACTATATTAGTGATGGAGATACAGTTGTTTTAACTGCAGGTATTCCTGTTGGTGTTGCAGGAACAACAAATTTAATTAAAGTTCATACTGTTGGGAAAATTTTGATAAAAGGCTTTGGGATTGGAAAAGATTCGGTTACTGGAAAAGCTTGCCTAATAAACAATGAAGACGATTTAAAGAACAAATTTAAAGATGGAGATATAATTGTTTCCAAATTTACAGATAGAGAATATGTTGAGTTTATTGATAGAGCATCAGGAATCATAGTTGAAACAGGAGGACTGACTTCTCACGCTGCAATTATTGCTTTACATTTTAATATTCCAACAATTATAGGAGCTGAAAATGCTACTAATATGATTAAAGATGAACAACTTGTAACAATTGATACTGTAGGTGGATTAGTTTATGATGGAGATGTTAAAGTTCTTTAATTTTACTTTATTTTAAATATATGTTATTATATTACAGACGTTTAATTAAGGAGAAAATATTTTGATAAAATTTGAAGATTTACCAAAAGAATTTAAAAATGAATCTGTAAAAAAGTACTACGAAATAGTATCAAAAAAAAGATTAAGTTTATTTTTTAAAAGAGTATTTGACATTATTTTTTCCATTTTAATTTTATTGATTTTATTTATTCCAATTGTTGTTATTTCAATAGCTATAAAATTAGATTCTAAAGGGAGTATTTTTTATAGGCAGGAGAGAGTTACAAGATATGGTAAAAAGTTTAAAATTTTTAAATTTAGAACAATGGTATCTAATGCTGATAAAATTGGAACACTTGTAACTATAAAGGAAGATTCTAGAATAACAAAGGTTGGAAAGTTTTTAAGAAAATATAGATTAGATGAATTTCCTCAAATTTTTAATATATTATCAGGAGATATGAGTTTTGTAGGAACTAGACCAGAAGTTACAAAATATGTTGATAGATATTCAGACTATATGTTTGCCACTTTGTTATTACCTGCAGGTCTTACTTCATACTCTAGCATAAATTATAAAGACGAGGATGAAATAATATCAAGTCATTTAGATGATGAAACTAGTATTGATGATATATATATAAATTATATTTTGCCAGATAAAATGAAGTATAATATTGAATATATTGAAAGATTTTCTTTTTGGTATGATATAAAAATTATGTTTAAAACATTTTTATCTGTTTTTTTGGGGAGGAAAAATAATGAAAGTTAGTATAGGGGTAGTTGCCTTAAATGAAGAAAAGACTTTACCTTCTCTTTTTGAAGATTTTAAAATGCAGACATATCCACATGATGAAATTGAAATAATTTTAGTAGATGGAATTTCAACGGATGATACAAAAAATATAATGCAAGATTTTAAAGAAAATAATGATTTTATGGAAGTTAAAATTTTAGATAATCCTAAAAAAATTCAATCTGCTGGATGGAATATCGTTATAAAAAATTTTACGGGAGATGTACTTGTTAGAATTGATGCACACTCCTCAGTTCCAAAAGATTTTATAGAAAAAAATGTTAGAAATATAGAATCAGGAGAAGATGTTTCAGGCGGAAAAAGGCCAAATATAATAGATGATAATACAGGATATAAAAAGATGCTTTTAGAAGCAGAATCATCGATGTTTGGAAGTGGAATTGCACCTTTTAGAAATGCATCTGGGAAAAAATATGTAAAGTCAATGTTTCACGCAATGTATAAAAGAGAAGTATTAGAAAAAGTGGGTTTCTTTAATGAAAAATTGTTAAGGACAGAAGATAATGAATTCCATTATAGAATCAGAAAAGCAGGATATAAACTTTGCTATAATGATAATATTGTTTCATATCAACATACAAGGAATTCACTTCTAAAAATGATTAAACAAAAGAAAGCTAATGGAATGTGGATAGGACTTACGACAGCTATTTGTCCTGAGTGTTTAAATTTATATCATTATGTTCCTTTTGCATTTTTAGTTGCACTTTTTATATCAATTATTTCATTATTTTTTACTAAATATTTATTTTTATTAGTATTTGGTTCATATCTTATAGTGAATATTTTGATGTCTTTAAGTTCAATTTTTAAAGGTAAATTTAATCCCTACAACTTATTGCTTCCAATTGTATTTTTTCTTTTACATATTAGTTATGGATATGGTACATTGATAGGTTTTTTAAAAATCCCATCATTTTTAAAAACATATAATAAGGAGGACTAGACTATGATATATGCAGGTATTCTTGCAGGGGGAATAGGTAGTAGGATGAATATTTCCAATATTCCAAAACAATTTTTAAATATTGGAGATAAGCCTATTATAATTCATACTATTGAAAAGTTTTTATTATGTAACAAAATAGATAAAATTTATGTTGGAGTAAATCCTGATTGGAATTCTTATCTCGTTGATATAATTGAGAAAGATTATAATTATATATCTGAAAAAATTGTTGTTGTAGATGGTGGAAAAGATAGAAATTCTACAATTTTAAATATTATTTCAGCTATTGATAAAGATAATGGATTGTCTGATGAAGATATTCTTATAACTCATGATGCTGTTAGACCATTTGTTTCAATTAAAATGATTGAAGAAAATATAGATAATTGTAAAAAATATAATATTATTGATACTGTAGTTCCAGCTTTTGATACTATAGTTTCTTCTGAAGATGGAAAGTTTATTTCATCAATACCAGATAGAAAAACAATGTTTCAAGGACAAACTCCTCAAACATTTAAAATTAATAAATTCATGGAATACTATAATAAATTGTCAGAAGAAGAAAAGAACATTTTAACTGATGCTTGTAAAATATTTGTGTTAAATGGAGAAAAAGTATTTTTAGTTAATGGAGATTTTTCAAATATAAAAATTACTACTGTAACAGACTTAAAGATTGCTAAGGCAATGCTTATGGAGATTTAAGATGATAAATAGAATTTTTCAGTTAATGAAACCGGGTTTTATCTCAGTTAAATATGTTGATGAGAGCTTTTTAGGAGATAAAGTCATTGTAAAACCACTATATGTATCTTTGTGTCATGCTGATCAAAGATATTATTTAGGAAAGAGAGATCCAAAAGTATTGGCAAAAAAATTACCAATGGCTCCAATCCATGAATCTTGTGGTGAGGTTGTTTTTGATCCTACAAATACTTTTCAAGTTGGAGATTTAGTTTCAATGATTCCAAATACACCACCTTGTAATTTTGATGAAAGAATTTATGAAAATTATGTAAAAGGCTCATATTTTTTGTCAAGTGGTCATGATGGATTTATGAGAGAATTTGTAAAAATCTCTCCAGATAGACTTGTTAAGTTTAATAACATTGAGTTACCTGTAGCTTCTATTTTAGAGTTTATTTCGGTAGGTTTTCATGCTTATGATAGGTTTGTAAAAAACTCACTTGAAAGTAAAGAAACTATAACTATTTTTGGAAATGGAAGTTTAGGTTTTATTATGGCAAATGTTTTGAAATATAAATTTCCTAATAGTAAAATTGTTGTTGTCGGCAGAAACTTGGAAAAATTAAAAATATTCTCCTTTGTTGATGAGGTATATTCAAGTGATGACATTCCTGAAGGTTTTTCTACAGATCATGGATTTGAGTGTGCTGGAGGGCCCGGAAGTGAAGATGCTATTAATAACATAATAAAGTATATAAAACCTCAAGGTTCAATTATGTTGATGGGTGTTAGTGAAAATAAAGTTGCAATTAATACTAGAGATATATTGGAGAAAGGACTAACATTAATTGGATGTTCCAGATCTGGAAGAGTTGATTTTCAAGAAGCAGTAAAGATGCTTGGAAATAAAAAAATCCAAAATAGATTTAAATCTATTGTGTTTGAAGATGACGAAATAAATAGTGTTGATGATATTCATAGATTTTTCAAAAATGACTTGAATACACCTTTTAAAACAGTTGCTAAATGGAATATTTAATTAGTGGTTATGATATAAATTATGGATGAAATAAATTTAAGAGAGTTACAACTTAAGAGTTTAGAAATGGGAAAATATTTTGTTTCATTTTGTGAAGAAAATAATTTGTTATGTTATCTTTGTGGTGGAGGAGCAATTGGTAGTTTAAGACATTCAGGATTTATTCCTTGGGATGATGATTTAGATTTTTTTATGCCTAGAGAAGATTATGAAAAATTAGCTTTGTTATGGAATGAAAAAGCTGATACTAAAAAATATTCACTTGTTAAGGCCAATAAAGATTTAGTTGATCATAATCTTTTTATTACTATTAGAGATAATGAAACTACTGCTATTAAACCATATCAAAAAGGTTTAAATATAAGTCACGGAATAGCGCTTGATATTTTACCTCTTGATGGTTGTCCAAGTGGGAAAATTAAGCGAAAATTTCAGATAATGTGGGGACTAATTTATTCTCTTTTTTGTGCTCAAGTTTTACCTGAAAAACATGGTGGGCTAAAGAAAAAAGTTTCTAAGTTGTTATTATCAATTTTTAAATCTAAAAAAATTAGATATAAAATTTGGAAGCTCGCAGAAAAAAGAATGACTAAATATAGAATTGATAAATCAGAATATATTACAGAACTTTGTTCTGGTCCGTATTATATGAAAAAGATATATAAAAAAGAATGGTTTGTAGATAAGAAGTATTTTGACTTTGAAGATACAAGAATGCCAATTCCTATTGGATATGATGGATATTTAAAGACAGCATTTGGAGATTATATGAAATTGCCTCCAAAGGAAAAACAAATACCACATCATGACTTACTTTTTTTAGATTTAAGAAACAGCTATGCGAATTACGAGAATATTTGGAAATAAGGTGATTGTTTGAAAAAAACGAAAATATTATTTTTTTTATGGTCCTTTTCATTAGGAGGAGGAGCTGAAAAAATATTATCAACAATTGTAAATAATCTTGATAGCGAAAAATATGATATTGATATATTGGAAATCGAGCATTTTGATAAAGGATATGAACCTGTTAATGACAATATAAGAATATTAAAATCGTGGCAAGATTATAGACAATCTAAGATAAAAAGAGCTATTTTATGGAGAATAAGAAAATTTTTTCCAAATTTAGTAAGAAAAATAATGGTTAAAGAAAAATATGATATTGAAATTTCATTTACTATAATTAATCCGCCATTTGAATTTTCAAAAGATAAGAATGTAAAAAAAATTGCTTGGATTCATGGCAGTATTGAAGATTTTATGAAAGATTCTCAAAAGAGGAATAATCATAAGAGATATTTAGAAAATGTTGATAAAATAATTTCTGTATCAGAAAAAACTAAAGAGTCCATAATTTCAATTTATCCGGAATACAAAGATAAAGTCTTGACAATTTATAATGGTTATGATTTTGAAAGTATTTTGGAAAAATCAAATGAGAGGACAGATATTAATATTGAAAAAAATTCGATTTGTGTAATTGGAAGAATTGAAAACTTAAAAGGTTCATTAGAAGTTTATGATACAATAAAAAAATTACATAAAAATTTAAATAAAAAGTATCATTTATATTTTTTAGGTGCAGGAGAATTAGAGGCTCATATAAAAGAGCTTGTACAAAAAGATAATTTGGAAGAGTATGTTCATTTTTTAGGATATCAAAAGAATCCATATAAATATATAAAAAAAATGAATTTAATGTTTTCAATGTCTAAACAAGAGGGATTTTCCGGTGCTATTGTTGAAGGATTGGCTTTAGGAATTCCTTTCATTTCTACAGATGTTGGAGGAGTAAAGGAACTTTCAAACGACGGTAAATTCGGTAAAATTGTAAATTCTACTGATGATGCTTGTGAATGTATTGTTAATTATTTTGAAAATAATATGTCAGTAGATAAATCAGAAATGAAAAATTTTATAACTCAGTTTACGATTTCAGAACAAATGAAAAATATAAATGAAATATTAGAATAATGGAGATAATTATATGAATATTACTTTTAAAAGATTTTATTCTTTAATTACAGCATTTTCTTTTATTTTTACTCTGTTACTTGGAGTAAGTTATTTATACACAGATAGATTGGATATATTACTTTTTACATTGTTGTCTTTTTTTGTCAACTTAATATTGTTTTGTTTTACAGATATAAAATATTATATAATACATTTATTTTTTTATATAACTATTTTTATATTTCTAGTTTCAAGGCCTACGATAGATTACTTGAGAAGTTATAGTTTTAATACTTATCAAAAAGATGCATATGTTTTTGCGTTTGTTATAGTTATGATTTCACTTTTAGGATTGTTTATTGGAGGAATAATTTCAAAAGCATTATTAAAAATAAAAAACAAAAAGAGGTTAGATGTAGATAGTAATGATAAGTTAAAAAGCTCTATATGGCTAAAAAATATAAGAATTATTTCTCTTACTGTATATGTATTGACATATCCATTTTATGCTTTAAGGCTGATTGAAAGATTAATATTTAAGCTAAATACATCTTATTATATTTATTACGCGTCTTTCAAAAGTAATTTGCCTTACTTCACGTATATATTATCAGTTTTTACAGTATATTCGATGTGTGTATATTTAGCATCTAAACCAAATAAAAGAAATGCTACTATAGTTCTGGTAAGTAACCTATTTGCAAATGCAATATATTTATTTATTGGGACCAGAAATCCATTTATTTTAAGCTTAATATTTTCTTTTATATATTATTTTATAAGGGGACAAGAAGATATTAAAAATAAATGGATAGGAGTTAAAGAAAAAATACTAATTTTTACAAGTCTTCCTATAATAATTGTAGGAATGGGACTTTTAAACTATGTCAGAGACAATGTTGAAGTTTCTAATTTTAAAATATTCGATATATTTATAGATTTTATCTATAAACAGGGAACAAGTTTTGGTGTTTTAGCTAAAGGATTTTTGTATAACAGTAATATTGCAGTAAGAAGTTTTACAAACTTTACCTTTGGACCTATTGTCGAGTATTTTACTCATGGGAATTTTGGTAAGTTATTATTTGATACAAAGCCATTTACAGCTACAACAAATAGCATTGAGTTGGCAATAAAAAGTAATAGCTACGCACATAATCTTTCTTATATAGCGATGAAAGGTGATTATTTGCAAGGACATGGTTTAGGAAGTAGTTTTATAATGGAAAATTTTACAGATTATGGATATTTGGGCGTATTCTTATTTAGTGTTGCTTTAGGATTTTTATTTATAAGAATGTTAAATGTTTCTTACAGAAATAAAATTTTACCTTTCGTTTGCACGTTAATAATATTAAATAATTTGTTTTTTATGCCTAGAAGTAGTTTTTCAGAAAGTTTTTCAATATTACTTACATTCCAATTTTGGTTTATAATTATATTAATTTTTGTAGTGGCAAAATTAATATCAAAAGAAAATTCTTATACAATTTTTAAAATAAAGGAGATATGATATGTTTGAAAATTACTCATTTGGAGATTTATTATCCAATATATATAAAAAGAGAATTTTAAATTTAATAGCATTTTTGCTGTTGAGTATTGCTTTGGTTTGTCCGTTGGTTTTACAAACAATAAATAAAAAAACTATAACAAAAGAAGGAGTGCAATATTCAACTTATGTTGCTTATAAAATAACAGCTCCTGAGAGTGATAATATAAATGCGTTATATAGTAGAAGAGGCTATTCGGATTTTTATGAAAAGTTACTAGTATCTAATCTAAATGGTGCTTATTTATTTAATGATGTAAGCGATAAAGATTTGTCAAAAATGGCTAAAGAATTAGATACATCGGCTGTTACTTTGAAAAATTCTAATGCTGATTATTGGGATAAGAAAGTAGTGGTAAATTATATTTCTACTAATTTAGGGGTTTCTGCTAAAATTTTAACTCCAAGTAAAGCTGTAAATGATGTTATTGAAAAGAAATTTGATGAATTAATAAATAAGTATAAATCCGTTTATAAAAATGTTACTATTGAAAAAGTTGAATCAAATTATTCTAAAGAATTAAGCTCTAAAGAAAATGTTAATACAGGATATAGTATGAAAAAATTGTTAGTAAAAGTATTTGCTATCGAAGTAGCTCTAATAATTTTAGTTGCTATTATGAATTTTGTTATGTACATTTTTAATCCAACAATTAATAGAGAAGGAGATTACAGAAAATACAATATAAAATTTGTTCAGGAAATAAAAAATAATAATGATTTACTTGAAGTTTTGAAATATAAAATTAATAATGAAAATATTGAAGAATTAAGTATACTTAGTTCAAATTCAAAAATTATTGATAAGTTAAATGATTTGAATATTGATAAAGTAAATATAGTGAAAACAAATGACTTAAGTAATATAATGAATTTAAAAAATGTTATATTAGTTGAAGAGTATGGAATTACAAGATATTCAGCTTTTGAAAAATTATTGCAAAATATAAAAAATTATGAGAAAAATATAATTGGAGTATTATCATATAAATTATAATTTTAAAAAAAACTAAACCGGCTAATTTTAGCCGGTTTTGATTTTTTTAGATATTAATTACTTTTCCTGCATTAAATAATGTTTCGTATATTGAATACATATTACTTATTTCACCAACTAAAAGTTTTTCTTTTAATCCGAAGTAATCAAGACAAGTTCCACAAGAAATAATTTCCACTCCTTTTTCTTGAAGTTTTTGTAGGTCATCAATACAAGGTGATTCTTCACAAGTTAATTTAACACCTGAATTAAAGAATACTAAAGTTTTAGGTAATTTTTCATATTCGCTTGATGTATAAATAAATCCTTTAATTAATAATTTTCCTAATTCTTCAGACCCATTTCCCATAAAGTTCTTAGAAATAGCTATTACTGTATCTGATGAGTTTTCAACAGAACAAAAGGCACTTGGTTCCTTTAGAGAAGTTTCGTTATTTTTTGATACAAACACATTAAATTCATTATCAGATATTTTCTCAAATTTAAAATCCAGATTGCTACTTTTAGCAAATTTCTCTAAGTTTTTTACTGCAGTATCATTGTCAACTATAACTAAAAAATCTTTTTCTTCTGAACTTTCAACAGCTCTTTTAGTTAAAATCAATGGTTGAGGACAAGCTAAACCTTTAGCATTTATTTCTTTCATAATTTACCTCCAAAAAAATTAATTTATACAATATAATTATACAATATAAAAATTATTAATACAAGTAAAATAGTTTATATTTTTGTATGCAATATCATGTATGAATTTTTAGTGTACAAATCAATATTAAAATTTAAATAAAGTTAAAAATCATATTTAATTTTTATAAAAATATTGTTTAAATTTTCTATATAGGGTATAATAAAATTAAAGGTCAAAGAAAGTCAAAACAAGGAGGAATTTATGGAATATAAAGATTATTATAAAATTTTAGGCGTCGATAAGAACGCGACTGATGCAGAGATAAAAAAAGAATATAGAAAGTTGGCAAAAAAATATCATCCTGATGTTAATCAAAATAATGAAGCTGCAAGTAATAAATTTAAAGAAATAAATGAAGCTTATGAAGTTTTGTCTGATAAAGAAAAAAGAAAACAATATGATATGTTCGGATCAAATTATAATTTTAGTGGTGGAGATAATTTTGACCCAAGAAATTATGGTTTTAGTGCTTCCTATAGTGGAAGTGATATGGGTGGTTTTTCTGACTTCTTTAATATGTTTTTTGGTGGAAGTGGAAAAACTTCATCACATTTTAGCGGATTTTCAGGATTTGATGGTTTTACAAATTCAAATGCATATTCTGGAAATTCTTACTCAGGATTTGGAAGACAACCTCAAAGACAAAAATATGAAACTAGCTTGAATTTATCTGTTAAAGAAGCATATTCCGGAATAGAGCGAGTACTTTACGTCAATATAAATAATTCTCCTAAAAAAATAACTGTTAAGATACCTAGAGGAATTACAACAGGTAAAAAGGTAAAAGTCAATGGAGATAAGTATAAGCTTGATGGTGATATATATGTAAAAATAAATGTTATAAATGATGAATATAGACTTGAAGGTTTAGACTTAATAAAGACAGTTAGTTTATATCCATGGGAAGCATATTTTGGAGTTACAAAGGTTATTGAAACTTTAAACGGAAATGTTAGAGTTAAGATTCCTGCAAAGATAGAAAGTATGAAAAAAATAAGAATTTCAAACAAGGGATATACTGATTTAAAAGGAAAAACAGGAGATTTATATCTTGAAATAGTTATAAATAACCCTAAAAACTTATCAGGTGAAAAATTAGAATTATATAAAAAATTAATGGAAAAATAAGATTAAAATAATGATATTTAACTTATCTATTACAGAATGTATATGTTAAGTTGAATAAAGTTTTATTATTATGCAATAAATATTTAATTATGTTGAATTTAATTTTTAAGTGAAAAGTTAAATTCAAAAAAAAGGAGGAGTATTATGAATTTAGAAAAATTTAGTAGTGATGCAATGAAAATTGTAGAAGAGTCTCAAAGTTTAGCAATAAAAAATGCAAATGTAGAAATATCAGATATTCATTTACACAAAGCTTTGATTGATAATGATAATATAATTATTAAAATTTTAAATATCATGAATGTAAATATAGATAATTATAGAAATGATGTAAAACTTGCATTTGATAATTTACCTTCACAATATGGAGATTCTAACATTTATCCAAATACCGTTTATCAAAGAATTTTGCTTAATTCCGAAGATGAAATAAAAGGAACAGGAGATAGTACAATTTTACCTGAACATATTTACCTTTCTCTTTTGAAAGAAAAGAATATAAAATCATCAGATATTTTTAGAAAGTATAACATAACATACAACTCTTTTAAATATGCTTTGATGGGAATTAAGAATATGAAAAATGAACATAAAGATGGAAGTACAAGTGAAGAGTTGTTAAAATATGGAAGAAATTTAACAGAAGAAGCAAGAAATGGTAAACTTGATCCTGTGATTGGTAGAGATGAAGAAATAAGGCATTCAATTAGAATTTTATCAAGAAGAACAAAAAATAATCCTGTTTTAATAGGCGAACCCGGAGTTGGTAAGACAGCTATTGTTGAAGGATTAGCTCAAAGAATTGTAAATAATGACGTTCCAGATGGATTAAAGAATAAAATAATTTTTTCATTAGATATGGGAAGTTTAATAGCAGGTGCCAAATTTAGAGGAGAATTTGAGGAAAGATTAAAGGCTGTTCTTGAAGAAATCAAAAATTCAGAAGGCGAAATAATTTTATTCATTGATGAAATTCACACTTTAGTTGGTGCAGGAAAAACCGACGGAGCTTTGGATGCATCAAATATGTTAAAACCAATGCTTGCTAGAGGAGAATTGCACACAATAGGTGCAACAACACTTGATGAATATAGGAAATATATTGAAAAAGATGGAGCTTTGGAAAGAAGATTTCAAAAAGTATTGGTAAAGGAACCTACTGTTGAAGATACAATTTCAATTCTTAGAGGAATAAAAGAAAAATACGAAATTCATCATGGAATAAAGATAACTGATTCTGCAGTTATTGCATGTGTAACTCTAAGTGATAGATATATTACTGATAGGTTTTTACCGGATAAGGCGATTGACTTAATGGATGAAGCATCTTCTATGGTAAGAACTGAAATTGACTCAATGCCACAAGAAATTGATGACCTTAGAAGAAAAGTTTTACAATTAGAAATCGAAAAAGCAGGTCTTGTTAAGGAAACTGATGAAATTAGTAAAAAAAGATTGCAAAATTTAGAAGAAGAACTTTCCGATGTGAAAAACAAGTACAATGTTGAACTTGCTAGATGGGAAAGTGATAAAAAAGATATTAATGAAATAAAATCTGTGAAAGCTGAAATTGATTCTGTCAGAATAGATATTGAAAAAGCTGAAAGAGAATATGACTTTGAAAAACTTTCAGAATTAAGATATGGAAAACTTGCAAATTTAGAATTAAAATTAGCTGAACTTAATGAAAAGAAAAAAGAAAAAGAAAGTTATTTAAAAGAAGAAGTTACAGAAGAAACAATAGCTGAAGTAATTTCTAAGTGGACAAATATTCCTATAAAGAAATTGGTCGAAGGAGAAAAAGAAAAATTATTACATCTCGGAGATATTTTGCATAAGAGAGTTGTTGGACAAGATGAAGCAATTGATTTAGTTAGAGATTGTATTTTAAGATCAAGAAGTGGGTTAAAGGACGAAAACAAACCTATTGGTTCATTTATTTTCTTAGGACCTACAGGAGTTGGTAAAACTGAATTAGCAAAAACATTATGTGAAAGTATGTTCGACAGCGAAAAAAATCTTGTTAGAATAGATATGAGTGAATATATGGAAAAACATTCAGTTTCAAGACTTATAGGAGCGCCTCCAGGATATGTAGGATATGATGAAGGAGGACAACTTACAGAAAGAGTTAGAAGAAATCCATATTGTGTAATTCTATTTGATGAAATAGAAAAAGCTCATCCGGATGTATTTAACATCTTATTACAAGTTCTTGATGATGGAAGACTTACTGATAATCAAGGAAGGGTGGTTGACTTTAAAAATACTATTATAATTATGACTTCCAATATAGGTTCAACTTACTTGCTTGATGGAATTGATGAAAATGGCAAAATTACAAAAGAAGCTGAGAATGAAGTTATGAAAGAGTTGAAAAACTCTTTTAGACCTGAATTTTTAAATAGAGTTGATGATATAGTACTATTCAAACCATTACAAAAAGAAGAACTTTATAAGATAATTGATATGACTATTTCAGAAATTGAAGGAAGATTAAAAGATATTGGAGTAAAAATTAATTTGGATGAAGATTGTAAGAAATTAATTTTAGATTCGACATACTCTTATAATTATGGCGCTAGAATAATTAAAAGATATATTCAAAAAAATATTGAAACAGAAATAGCGACAAAGTTGATTGAAGGTAAAATTAAGCCAGATTCTATTATTAATTTTAAAAATGTTGATGGAAAAATTTGTATCTCATAAATTTACATTTGATAATATAGAGCTAAGATAATTTCTTAGCTCTTTTATTGCAAAATAACAAGGTTCCCGGGAACTCACCTGATGCGAAGCATCATGGAAGGGTGAGGTTCTTATTGTGAAACAACAAGGTTCCCGGGAACCCATCTGATGCGAAGCATCATGGAAGGGTGGGGTTCTTATTTTAAGAAAATATGTTTATTCATAAAATACAGATTGGAACTATCTTTAGGAGTATAATTTGTTTATTTTCAAAATATAAAATTTATTGTAATTTGTAATTATAAATATTTGAAATATAATATATTTTGTGTTAAAATATAGTCATATATTTAAGTTTAGGAGGAATGTTATGGATCAAGTAACTATGCAGCTAGTTATGTTAGGCGGATTTATGGCTATTGCTTATTTTCTTTTAATAAAACCTCAAAAGAAAAGACAAAAAGCTATAATGGAAATGAGAGAAAATTTAAAAATCGGAGATAATATAGTTACAATTGGAGGAATTAAAGGTAAGATAGTTGAGCTTACAGATACTGACGTTGTAATTGAAACATCTGATGATGGAACAAAAATAGAATTTATTAAATCTGCTATTCATTCTATCGTTAGCAAATCTGAAGAACCTTCTGATAATGAAGATGATGAAGAAGAGGAAAATAGCGAAGGAAATTAATTTTAATTAAATAGACGGATTTCGTCTATTTTTTCTTTATATGCAAGATGAAAGGAGGTATTTATGAAAAGATGGTTTATTAAATCTGATAATGGACTAACTAAAGATAATTTCAAAAATAATAGTGAGTTTTCATATATTACATGTCAACTTTTAGCTAATAGAAAAATTGATTCTGCTAATGTAAAAAATTTTTTATATCCTGACTATAAATACCTTCACAATCCTTTTTTGATGAAAGATCTAGATATCGCGATTGAAATTTTGGTAGATGCAATAGATAATAATTTACATATACAAATTGTAGGCGATTATGATCAAGATGGTAATTCAGCTACAGTTGTTTTGATGAAAGGTATTGGATTTTTTACAGATAATATTAGTTTTGCAATTCCTCATAGAATTGAAGATGGATATGGAATTTCAAAAGGAATTGTAGATACGGCTAAACAAAAAGGTGTAGATTTAATTATAACATGTGATAATGGAATTTCTGCATTTGAAGTTGCAGAGTATTGTAATTATTTAAATATTCCAATGATTATAACAGATCATCATCAAGTTTGTTTTGATGATGGAGGAAACCAAATTCTTCCTAAAGCAAAAGCTGTAATTAACCCTCATAGAGTTGATTGTGAATATCCATTTAAAGAATTATGTGGTGCTGGTGTTGCATTTAAATTAATGCAAGCGCTATTTGATGAATTAGGTGGAGATGAAGATTATTTGATAGATTTATTGCAATTTGTTTCTATGGGTACTGTTTGTGATGTGGTTGATTTAATAGACGAAAATAGATTTTTCGTGAAAAAAGGATTAGAATTATTAAATTATAGTGATAATATTGGAGTTAATAAACTAAAAAAAGAGAATGAGATAGGGAAAATTACGACTACCTCATTAGGATTTAAGTTAGGACCTTGTATTAATGCTGCAGGAAGGCTAGAATCTGCAAGTATTGGTGTGGATTTATTTTTACAAGAAGATGAAAAATCTGCAGAAAATTTTGCAAAAAAACTAGTTGAATTAAATAATAAAAGAAAAGATTTAACTAATGAAGCATACTCTAGAGTTAATTTAAAAATTAAAGATAATAAGTATTATGAAGATGATATTATTGTAGTGTATGATGAAGAAATTCATGAATCAATTGCCGGAATCGTTGCTGGAAGAATTAAAGACTATTATTATAAGCCAACTTTAGTTTTTTCAAAGGCAAAAGAAGAAGGAATTCTAAAAGGTAGTGCAAGAAGTATTGAAGACTATAATATTATTTCAAAATTGAGAGATTTTTCAAATCTTTTTGAAAAATTAGGTGGTCATGCAATGGCAGCTGGATTTTCAATAAAAGAAGAAAATTTAGATATATTAAGAAATGAATTAAATAAAAATTCAGATTTAACTTCTGAAAATTTTATTGAAAAAGTAAAAATAGACTGTTCTTTAGATTTTAAATTATTAAATTATAATATAGTTGATGAATTAAAATTGTTAGAACCATACGGAAAAGCAAATCCAGAACCTTTATTTGGAACTAAGAATGTAGAAATTAAGTCTTTATCAATTATTGGAAAAAATAAGAATGTAATTAAATTAGTTCTAAAACAAGATGAAATTGAGTTTAGTGGTATTATTTTTACTAATTATGATAAGTACATTAAGTATTTTAATGAAAAGTTTAAAACTAATGATATATTGTCAGAATATAATGATATAAAAAATAAATTTATTGATATTTTATATACTCCGGTAATTAACGAATATATGAATACTAAATCAATACAATTACTCATTAAGGATATAAGGTAGGAGGTGAGAAAATGTTAGATGAATTATTATCAAAAATTAAGAGTTATAATCCAAGTACAGATGTTGAAAAAATTACAAAAGCTTATAATTTTACTAAAGAATGTCATGAAGGACAATTTAGAAATTCTGGAGAACCGTACTTTATTCATCCAGTTGCAGTAGCCAATATTTTAGCTGATTTATATATGGATGATGCTACTATTATAGCTGGACTTATGCATGATATTCTTGAAGATACTGAGGTTACTTATGAAGAGATGGCAGAAATGTTTGATGAAGAAATTGCTAACCTAGTTGATGGAGTTACAAAACTTAAAAAAATTAAGTATCAAAGCAAACAAGAGTCACAAGCTGATAATCTTAGAAAAATGCTTTTAGCAATGAATTCTGATATTAGAGTCATTATAATAAAAATTGCCGATAGACTTCACAATATAAGAACTTTAGAATATATGAAGAAAGCTAAGCAATTAGAAAAAGCAAAAGAAACATTAGAAATTTATGCTCCCTTAGCCTATAGATTAGGTATGAGTAATGTTAAATGGGAACTTGAAGATTTATCTTTAAGATACTTAGAACCTGAAATATATTATGACTTAGCAGAAAGAGTTAAGAAAAAGAGAAGTGAAAGAGAAAAGATTATAAATGATATAATTGAAGAAATAAGTAAAAGCCTTAAAGAACATAATATTCAAGGTGAAATAAGTGGAAGACCAAAAAGTTTATATAGTATATATAAGAAAATGTATAAACAAAATAAAAGCTTTGATGAAATTTTTGACCTAACAGCAGTTAGAATTATAGTTCCAACTATCAGTGATTGTTACGCTGTTTTAGGAATAGTTCATTCTAAATGGAAACCTATACCTTCAAGATTTAAAGACTATATTGCTGTACCTAAACCAAATTTGTATCAATCTTTGCACAATACTCTTATTAGTAATTCAGGTGATGTTTTTGAAGTACAAATAAGAACTTTTGAAATGCATAAGACGGCAGAATATGGTATTGCTGCACATTGGAAGTATAAGGCTGGAGTTGATAGAAGTACAAGTTTTGATGATAAATTAACTTGGCTTAGACAACTTATGGATTGGCAAAGAGAAGTTAATGATAATAGAGAATTTATAACTTCCTTTAAAGAAGACTTTGTTTCCGATGAAGTTTTTGTTTTTTCACCAAAAGGAGATGTTATTAATTTAATAGCTGGAGCAACACCTATTGACTTTGCGTATAAAGTTCATACAGCTGTTGGAAATAATTGTGTTGGTGCTAAAGTTGATGGTAGAATAGTTCCATTAAATTATAAATTAAAAAATGGAAATATAGTAGAAATACTAACTAATCCTAATTCATCAGGTCCTAGTAAAGATTGGCTTAAGATAGTTAAGTCATCTCAAGCAAAGACAAAAATAAAACAATGGTTTAAAAAAGAAAATAAAGCTTTAAATATTGTTCAAGGTAGAGATATGCTTGAAAAAGAAGTTAGACGATTAGGTTTCACTTATAGTAAAATTTTAAAAGAAGACTGGCTTTTACAAATTGCAAAAAAATTAAGTTTTAATTCAATTGATGAGATGTATGCTGGTATTGGTTTTGGAAGTATAAATTTAAAACAGATTATTCCAAGATTAAAAGAATTTTATACCGATTATTATCACGAATCTGCTGATGATATAATAAATAAAATAAAAAATGAAAAAACAACTAATAAATTAAATTCTAAAGGTGTTATTGTAAAAGGAATAGATAATATTGAAGTTAGTTTTGCAAAATGTTGTAATCCGCTTCCAGGAGATGAAATTGTAGGTTATATTACAAAAGGAAGAGGGATTTCTGTTCATAATAGTAATTGCACGAACATAAAAAATGTTACAAACCGTGATAGACTTATTGCTGTTGAATGGAGTAATACTAAAAATTTATTTTACAAGGTTGAAGTTGCAGTTATTTCTTTAGATCAAGTTGGAGCATTAGCAGATGTGGCGCATATTATTTCAGAATCAAAGTTAAATTTAGTTGGGATTACTGCGAAAACTGGAAAAGATAAAACTTTTATTACAAACATTATTGTAGAAATAAAAAATATTGATGAGCTTGATAGACTAATTAATAAGATAAAATCTTTGAAAGGTATACTTGACGTATATAGGGTGAGAGCCTAATGAGAGCTGTAATACAAAGAGTAAATTTTGCAAGAGTAGTAGTTGATGAGAAGGAAGTGTCCAGAATAAACAAAGGACTCCTTCTTTTTGTTGGCTTTGGAAAAGAAGATACTATTGAGGATTTAAATTATATTTATAAAAAAACTTTAAATCTTAGGATTTTTGAAGATAATAATTATAAAATGAATCATTCTGTTTTAGATAATGAATATGAAATTTTAGTCGTGTCACAATTTACACTTTATGGAGATTGTAGAAAAGGAAACAGGCCTAGTTTTGATAATAGCTTATCAAGTTTTGAAGCTAGAAAAAAATATGAAGAATTTTTAAAGTTGTTTTACGATAATAATATTTTAGTAAAGACTGGAATTTTTCAAGCTGATATGAAAGTATTGTTAGAAAATGATGGTCCTGTTACAATACAGCTGGACTCTAAAAAGAACTATTAGGAGAAAATTATGAATATAAAAAGAATTGTTGTTGGAGTATATGCAGTAAATTGTTATATAGTTTATAATGATAATAAAAATGGATTTATAGTTGACCCAGGAGGAGATAGTGATGATATTATAAAATTTGTTGATGAAGAAAAAATCAATTTAGAATTTATATTGTTGACTCATGGTCACGCTGATCATATTGGTGCAGCCAAGATTATAAAAGAAAAATATAATTTACCTATTTATGCAAGTATAAAAGAAAAAGAATTACTAAAAGATTCTATAATAAATTTATCAAAATCAATTCCACCTTTTAAAGGAATTGAGTTGATAGCAGATAAATGGTTATATGATGAAGAGATAATTGATTTTCATGGAGAAAAACTAAGTATAATGGAAACACCAGGACATACTGTTGGTAGTATCTGTATTCTTATGGATAGTGTATTGCTTTCAGGAGATACCTTGTTTAGGATGAGCATAGGGAGAAGTGATTTAGCAACTGGAAGTTTTGATGAAATTATTAACTCAGTAAAAAAATTATATAATTTAAAAAAGGATTATAGAGTATTGCCTGGTCATGGAGCAGAAAGTACATTGCAGTTTGAAAAAGAAAATAATCCTTTTATGAAAAATATGTAAAGATAGTGGGAGATACGAGAAATGTATGATATTATAGTAATAGGTTGTGGAGTAGTTGGAGCTAGTGTTGCCTATGAATTGTCTAAGTATGATTTAAAAGTTTTAGTACTTGAAAAAGAAATTGATGTCGCTGATGGTACTACAAAGGCAAATAGTGGAATTTTACATTCAGGTTATGATCCTGAATCTGGAACATTAATGGCAAAGTTAAATGTAGAAGGTTCAAAAAGAATTAAAGAATTGGTAAAAAAATTAGATGTTCAATATAATGAATGTGGTTCCTTAGTTTTAGCTTTTAATAAAGAAGACGAGAAAACTTTAGAAAAATTATTGGATAATGGAATAAAAAATGGTGTTGAAAATTTAAAAATTATCGATAAAGAAGAAATTGAAAAAATAGAACCCAATATTAATAAAACTGTTACTAAAGCTTTGTTTTCACCAGGTGCAGGAGTAATAGATCCTTGGGAATTATGTATAGCAATGTCTCAAGTTGCAGTTTCAAATGGAGTTGAAATAAAATTAAATAGTGAAGTTGTAGATATTATAAAAGAAGATGAAAAATTTATAGTAAAAACAAAAGATAATACATATACATCTAAATATATAGTAAATGCAGCTGGAGTAAATTCAGATAAAGTCCATAATATGGTATGTGAAAAGGAATTTGAGATTACACCATCTAAAGGTCAATATTTTATATTAGATAAGAGTCAAAAAGATTTAGTTAAACATGTTTTATTTCAATGTCCATCTAAAGTTGGTAAGGGAGTTTTAATTGCTCCAACATCACATAACAATATAATAATTGGACCTAATGCAGAAAGTAATTCTGAAATTTCTGATAAATCTACATCATTTGATGGATTAAATGAGGTAAAAGATAAAGTTTCAAAAACTATTTCTAATATTCCATACTGGGAAAACATCAATAATTTTGCAGGGTTGAGAGCAAATAGTACAGAATCTGATTTTATAATTAGAGAGGCTAAAAGTTGTAAGAATTTTGTCGATTTAGCAGGGATTAAATCTCCAGGTCTAGCATCTTGTGCAGCTATAGGATTAATGTGTTTAGATATTTTAGAAAAAATTGGTGTTGAATTTGTAGAAAAAGAAAATTATATTGATAGCAGAAAGATTATAAGAATAAAACATTTATCTTCTGAAGAAAGAGCAAAAAAAATTAAGGAAAATCCTCTTTATGGAAATATAATTTGTAGATGTATTACAGTTTCTGAGGGAGAAATTATAGATTCATTAAGAATGCCTTTACCACCTAGAACTCTCGGTGCAGTAAAAAAAAGAACAGGAGCAGGAATGGGACGTTGTTTAGGTGGTTTTTGCGGTCCAAAAGTATTAGATATTATTTCAAGAGAACTAAATATTCCACCTGAAGAAGTTTATAATACTAATTTTGGAAGTTATATCATAACAGGAAAAACAAAAGAAAGTGAGTAAAAAGTCTAAAATGGAAAAATATGATTTAGTTGTTATTGGAGGAGGTCCTGCAGGACTAGCTGCTGCATGTGAAGCTAAAAAAAATGGGATAGAAAAAGTATTGATTTTAGAAAGAGATAAAGAAGCTGGTGGAATTTTAAATCAATGCATCCATAATGGATTTGGATTACATTATTTTAAGGAAGAATTAACTGGACCAGAATATGCCCAAAGATTTATTGATTTAGCAAAAGAATATAATGTTGAAATAAGATTAAATTCAATGGTATTAGATTTTGATAAAAATAAGGTTATTCATGCTATAAGTAAGGACTATGGATATCAGGTTATACAAGCTAAGGCTATCATATTAGCTATGGGTTGCCGAGAAAGAACTAGAGGAGCAATTTCTATACCGGGAGATAGACCTTCAGGAGTATTGACTGCAGGATCTGCTCAAATGTATGTTAATATGCAAGGGTTAATGTGTGGAAAAAAGATTGTTATTTTAGGTTCAGGAGATATTGGATTAATAATGGCAAGAAGATTATCATTAGAGGGAGCTGAGGTTATCGCGTGCGTTGAACTTATGCCTTATTCAAATGGATTAGCAAGAAATATTGTACAATGTTTAAATGATTATAATATTCCTTTACTTTTATCACATACAGTAACTAATATAATTGGTAAAGAAAGACTTGAAAAAGTTGTTATAAGTAAGGTTGATGAAAATAGAATTCCTATAAAGGGTACTGAAATAGAATTAGAATGTGATACATTATTGCTTTCAGTAGGATTAATTCCTGAAAATGAAATTACTCGTGAAATTGGAATAGAAATTGATGGAAGAACAAAAGGAGCTTTTGTCTATGAAAATATGGAAACAAGCATGGATGGAGTTTTTGCTTGCGGTAATGTATGTCATGTTCATGATTTAGTTGATTTTGTTACAGGAGAAAGTCAAAAGGCTGGAAGAGCCGCTGCAAAATACATTTTTGATAATAATTTATTTGAAAGTAGAAAGATTGAGATTTTAAATGGAGATGGAATTTTTTATACAGTTCCTCAAAATATAAGAGTTGAGAATTTGGAAAATAAATTAGAAATATTTTTTAGGGTAAAGAGCGTTGAGAAAAATGTTATAATTTCAGTTACGGATGAAAATGGTAATATTATTAAAGAATTCAAAAGGCCACATGTTGCGCCTGCTGAAATGGAAAAAATTTCGTTAACAAAAAAACAGATTGAATCTGTAACTACAGATAAAATAGTTATATCCATGAAAAAAGGAGACGAGTAATTATGAAAGATATGGTTTGTATCGTTTGTCCAGTTGGTTGTAGAATATCAGTTGATGAAGAAAATGATTATAAAGTCGTTGGAAATAAATGCCCAAAAGGTTCAAATTATGGAAAAAAAGAATTAACATTTCCAACCAGAACTATAACTTCAACAGTTAAGATAAAGAATGCTATACACAATAGATTACCAGTAAAAACTTCACAAGAAATTCCAAAAAATATGATTTTTGATATTATGAGAGAATTAAATAAGATTGAAGTTGTTTCTCCCGTAAAAGTTGGAGATATAATTTTGGAAAATGTATTAGATACTGGGGCAAATATTATAGCAAGTAGAGATATGTAGTTGAAAAGTTTTTAAAACTATGTTATAATAATTAAAAATATTCTTTTATTATAAAGAGTGGGTCATCCCACTCTTTCGTTTTAGTTTAATTACTGATTGAAAGGAGAAAAAATTGAAAAAAGAAAATGAATTATTAGAAACTATTGAAAGAACTTTTAAAAATATTTTCTTAGAAAAAGGAATCTATTATGTAGATGCAGAATATGTAAAAGAGCCTAAGGGAAATGTATTAAGAATTTTTATTGACAAGGAAGGTGGAGTTGATTTAGATTCTTGTGAAATTGCAAGTAATATTGTAAGTGATTGGCTTGATGAAGTAGATCCAATAGAAGAATCATATTTTTTAGAAGTATCATCTCCTGGAGCTGAAAGAGAAATTAAAAACGATGAACAATTAGAAACTTTTATTGGTAAAAGAATTTTAATAAAATGTTATAAAAAAATAAATAATGAAAAAGAATTTATTGGAAAATTAAAATCTTTTGATAAAGAAAAAGTAACTTTAATAATGGGAAAATTAAATGTTGATTTTTTTAGGAAAGATATTGCAATAATTAAATCACAAATTGAAATTTAAGGAGAAGATGATGAAAGGAACAACAGATTTTTTAAGAGCATTAGATGAAATTGAACGTGAAAAAGGTGTATCAAAGGAAATAATTTTTGATTCTTTAGAGAAAGCACTTTTGAAAAGTTATGAGAAAAACTTTGGAGAATACGAAAATGTTAAGATAAATATCAATAGAACTACTGGAAAAGTTGAACTTTTTGCAATAAAGACAGTTGTAGAAAATGTTGAAGATAATATAACAGAAATTTCTTTGGATGATGCAAAAGCTATTAGTACAAAATATAACTTAGGAGATGAAGTGTCTATAAAACTAAAAACTATGGATTTTGGTAGAGTTGCTGCACAAACTGCAAGAAATATTGTTATCCAAAAGATTAAAGATGCTGAAAGAGAAGTAATTTATAATGATTTTCAAGATAAAGAAAGAGAGTTAATATCGGGACAAATCCAAAGAATTGACAGAAATAATTTATTTATAAATTTAGGAAAGCTTGAAGCAATTGTAACACCACCAGAACAAATTAAGAATGAAGTTTATCGAGTAGGTGAAAGATTAAAATTTTATGTTAAGGAAGTAAAGAATACTCCAAAGGGAGCTCAAGTTTTACTCTCAAGATCAGATGTTAATTTTGTTTTAAAATTGTTTGAATTAGAGGTTCCTGAAATTCTTGAAGGAATAGTAGAAATTCAATCAATTGCTAGAGAACCTGGTAGTAGAACAAAAATTTCAGTTTATTCAAAAAATGACGATGTAGATCCAGTTGGAGCTTGTGTTGGATATAAAAGATCAAGAGTAAGTTCAATTATTAAAGAATTGAGAGGAGAGAAAATTGATATTATTGTTTATAGCAAAGATGTAAAAGAATATTTATCAAACTCTCTTAGTCCATCAGAAGTAATAGCAGTATTTATTAATGAAAGTGAAAATAGAGCAAGAATAATAGTTCCAGATTCACAATTATCATTAGCTATTGGTAAAGAAGGACAAAATGCAAGACTTGCAGCAAAACTTACAAATTGGAGAATAGATATTAAGGGTTTAGAAAAATATAAAGAAGATATTAATAACGGATTAATTGAAGTAAGTTTTGATGGGGAACAAGAATTTATCAATAATGGATTTGAATTATAGGTGATTTTATGAAAACAAAAAAAATTCCTATGAGAAAATGTGTTGCCTGTGGAGAGCAAAAAGAAAAAAAAGAGTTAATTAGAATTGTGAATAACAAAGAAGAAGGTGTTTTATTAGACATAACCGGAAAGAAAAACGGTAGAGGTGCTTATATTTGTATTTCAAGTAAATGTGTTGATAAAGCTAAGAAAAACAAGAGATTGAATATTGCATTAGAATCAGAAATAAGTAGTGAATTTTATGAAGAACTAAAAAAATATGTAGATTCTATTAAATAGCAAAGGGGTGCTAGTATGAGTAAAGTTAGAGTACATGAACTTGCAAAAGGTTTAAATCTTCAAAGCAAGGAATTAATTAATATAATTAGTAGTTTAGGGGTAGAAGTGAAAAGTCACATGTCTATTCTTGAAGGAAAAGATTTAGAGATTGTAATTGGACATTTTAGAAAAATTGAAGCAGAAAAAAATAAGAAAGATGAAAAGAATCCTGTTAAAGGTGAAAACAAATCTGATGAAAAGAAAAATACTGTAAATAAAGATAAAAAAGATAACTTGAATAAAGATAATGGAAGTTCAAAAGACGGTTATAATAAAGATAATAGGACATTTAATAAAGATAAAAAAGAATCTTATAATAAAGATAATAGAAATTTTGGTAAGGACAAGAAAGATGCTTATAATAAGGATAAAAAGCAAAATTTCAATAAAGATAGTAAGTCATTTAATAAAGATAAAAAAGAATCTTATAATAAAGATAATAGAAATTTTGGTAAGGACAAGAAAGATGCTTATAATAAGGATAAAAAGCAAAATTTCAATAAAGATAATAGACCTTATAATAAAGATAAAAGAGATGGATACAATAAAGACAATAGAAACTTTAGTAAGGATAAAAAAGATTTTGGAAAAAAATTCGACGATAGGAATAGAGAGTTTTTAGATGATGTTGTAGAGGTAGATCCAGCAATAGAAAAGAGAGATGCTAGAAAAACACATTTACAAGGTCAAGAAAAAAATAAAAAAAATAAGTCATTAAATGAACATAAAATGAGAGAAGATAGAAATCCTAATCTTATTTTAAAACCTACTAAAAAGAAGAATAAAGCAAACCATAAAACTAAAAGTGATAGTGACTTAGAATTTGAAAACAAGGTAGAAAATGTTGGAGAAATTAAAATTCCTGAAAGTATTACAGTTAAAGATTTTTCTGAAAGTTTAGGAGTTAGTAGTTCTCAAGTTATTTCAAAGCTAATTGCTTTAGGTATAATGGCTGGGCTTAATCAAGAAATTGATTTTGACTGTGCAAGTTTGATTGCAGAAGAGTTTGGAAAAACAGTTGTATTAGAAACACCTGAAATTACAGAAGAAAATGAAATTTTATCATTAGATTATGAAGATAAAAAAGAAGATTTGGTAACAAGACCTCCTGTTGTAACAGTAATGGGTCATGTTGACCATGGTAAAACTTCTTTATTAGATTATATTAGAAAGTCTAAAGTTACAACTCAAGAAGCTGGTGGCATTACTCAACATATTGGAGCGTATACCGTAAATATAAATAATAATAAAATTGTATTTTTAGATACTCCTGGACACGAAGCATTTACAGCAATGCGTTCTAGAGGAGCAAAAGTTACCGATATTTCTATTCTTGTAGTTGCTGCAGACGATGGTGTTATGCCTCAAACTATTGAAGCAATTAACCATTCAAAAGATGCAGGAGTTCCAATTATAGTAGCTATTAATAAAATAGATAAAGAAGGAGCTAATCCTGAAAGAGTAAAGACCGAACTTGCAGATAATGGATTATTACCTGAAGATTGGGGTGGAGATGTAATCACTATGCCAGTATCAGCTAAAACTGGAGAAGGAATTGATGAATTATTAGAAATGGTGTTAATGGTTGCTGAAGTTGAAGAATTAAAAGCAAATCCAAATAGAATGGCTATTGGAACTGTAATTGAAGCACAGCTTGATAAAGGAAGAGGGCCAGTAGCGACAATTTTAGTACAAAAGGGTACTTTAAATTCTGGAGATATAGTTATTTCAGGAACTTCTACAGGAAGAATTAGAGCTATGTTTGATGATAAAGGAAAGAAAATTAAGAAGGCTACACCTTCAATGCCAGCTGTTATTTTAGGTCTTTCAGAAGTACCAGAAGCAGGAAGCTTTATTTATGCAGTTAAAGATGAAAAAACAGCAAGAGGTTATGCCCAAAGAATTATAAATGTTCAAAAAGAAAATATGATTGCTTCAGGAAGTAAAGTTTCACTTGATGATTTATTTGATAAGATTCAAGATGGTAATTTAAAAGAAATTAAAATAATTGTTAAAACTGATGTAAGAGGAACTGTTGACGCAGTTAAAAATTCTTTAGAAAAATTGAGTAATGAAGAAGTTAAAGTTAATATAATCCACGGTGCTGTTGGAGGAATCAATGAATCTGATGTAATGTTAGCTGCTGCAAGTAATGCTATAATAATTGGATTTAATGTTAGACCTTCACAAGGAGCAATCGACTTATCTAGACATGAAAATGTTGATGTCAGAACATATAGAGTAATATATGATGCAATCGAAGATATTAAATTAGCTGTAAAAGGAATGTTGGCTCCTACTTTTGTTGAAGAAGTAATTGGTAGAGCTGAAGTTAGAGCAACATTTAAAGTTCCAGGAATAGGTACTGTAGCTGGAGTTTATGTATTAAATGGTAAAGTTACTAGAAATTCAAAAGTAAGACTTCTTAGAGATGGAATAATCTTACATGAAGGAGAAATTAGTTCATTGAAAAGATTTAAAGACGATGCAAAAGAACTTTTAACTGGATATGAAGGCGGATTGGGAATAGCAAATTATAATGATTTAAAAGAAACTGATATAATTGAAGCTTATATTGACAAGGAAGTTGAAAGATAGAGGTTTTTTATGAATACAAAAAGACTTGGGAGAATAGAATCTGAAATTAATAGAGTTTTATCAGATGCTATATATAATGGAATTAAAGATAATAGAATAAATCCATCAATAACAAATATAACAAAGGTTAGCGTAACAAATGATTTAGATATTTGTTACGTTAGCATAGGTATTTTTGGAGATGAAAAAACTAAAGATAAAATTATGAAGGGTTTAGAAAGTGCAACTGGATATATGAAAAAAAGAATTGCAGATGCTTTAGATTTAAGACACACTCCAAAATTAATTTTCAAGTTGGATGAATCTTTTGAAAAAGCAGCTTTAATGAATGAATTAATAATAAAAGTTTCAAAAGAGGATAGAGAAAAGAGAGAATTATATGGTAATGTTGATGAAGAAGAACAATAGCACTGAAGAAATTTTAAACTTAATTAAATCATCTGAAAATATTGGAGTTATTTCTCACAAAAATCCTGATGGAGATAATATAGGCTCTACAATATCTGTAATACTTGGAATAAGAGAGAATTTGGAGAAAAATATATTTGGAATAAAAGTAGATGATTTTCCAAAAAACTTGTTATTTCTTGATACTATTGATAATATTATAGAAACTGAAGAACAAGATTTAGATTTATTAATTTATGTGGACTGTGGTGAGATAGATAGACCTGGAGATATTGGTGAACTTTTTAGAAAAAGAGCTAAAAAAACTATAAATATAGATCATCATAAGACTAATGATTATTTTGGAGACTTAAACTATGTATTTCCTAATATGAGTTCAACTTGTGAAATAGTTTATAATTTATTCAAAGAATTTGATTTTAAAATTTCAAAAAATATAGCGAATGCTCTATTAGTAGGAATTAATACTGATACATATAGATTTCTATATGAATCATCTACCTCTTCTACTTTAAGAGTATGTGCTAATCTTTATGATTTAGGTGCAGATAAAGACTATATTTATAAAAAACTTTATCAAAATAATATTTTTGAAGTTGAAATGCTAAAAAATAAATTAATAAATAGAGCGAAATTATATTTTGACAATAAAGTTGCAGTAATAGGAATGTTCGAATCTGATTTTGAAGGTACCGATTTAACAATGGATATGGTTGATGATGTTGTAAATTATTATAGAGATATTAATGGATTTGAAGTTTCTATTCTATTTAAAGAAATGAAAGAAAATTTATTTAAAGGTAGCATAAGAAGTAAAGAGTTTGTAGATGTTTCTAAGGTATGTAGTCATTTTAACGGTGGAGGGCACACAAGAGCAGCTGGTTGTATTATAGATGGAGATTTTAATACAGTTGTTAATTTATTTTTAGAAAAATTAAAAAGCGAGTATCCTAATGAGTTTTAATGGTATAATAAATGTCTATAAACCAAAAGGATTTACAAGTAGGGATGTAGTAAATATTGTTAGAAAAATATATAAGACCAAAAAGGTCGGACATGCCGGTACACTTGATCCAAATGCAACAGGTGTTTTACCCATAGCTATTGGTAATGCTACAAAGATTGTTGAATATATTCAAAGTATGGGGAAATGTTATGTTGGAGAAATGACTCTGGGAATTGAAACTGATACTTTGGATATTTGGGGTGAAAGTCTTAATTCTAAAGAAATAAATTTAGATAAAAATCAGTTTTTTGCAGTTATAAAAAGATATGATAACAAAACAATTTTGCAAACACCACCAATGTTTTCTGCTTTAAAAAAAGATGGAAAAAGATTATATGAATATGCAAGATTAGGAATTGAAGTAGAAAGAGAAAAAGAGAGGCTGAAATTTATTCTCTTATAATTCTAAATTTTTATGATAATAAAATACGTTTTGAAGTAAACTGCTCAAAAGGAACATATATCCGCACGTTGTTTAATGACATTGCATCAGATACAGATAATTTTGCTTATATGAGTTCTCTTTGTAGAAGTAAATATGGAATATTTTCAATTGAAAATGCTTTATCATTAGAACGACTTAAAAATTTTGATGATATGCAATTAAAAAATTCATTGATTAAGATAGAAGATGTTTTTGAATATGAAAGCATAAATTTTGATAAAAAATATTTTAAGCATATTTCAAATGGGCTTAGAAAAATATTTAATATTGAACAAGAAGGAATATTTAAAATATACTGTGATAATATTTTTATTGGAATAGGAGAATTTATTCCACAAGAAAATGGAAAACTCTTAAAAATGAGAAATATATTCTATAATCCTAATGATGATATCTGTGATCGAAAAATATAATATAAAAAGTAAAAAATCTAGTGTTTATTCACTAGATTTTTTGCGATACGATTTCTAATAATTTTCTATTTAATTTTGAAATAGGAAGCCCAACAATATTAAAATAATCACCATTTATATGTTTTATTAAAAGACTAGCACCATCTTGTATTCCATATCCACCAGCTTTATCATATGGATTTTCATTTTTAATGTATGATTCAATTGTTTCTTTTTGAATTTCGTCCAAGTCATAAAATGATACATAACTTTTTTCTAAAAATGTTGAGAAAGTATTATTAAAGTATATTGTAACTGAGGTTTGGACGATATGTTCTTTTCCAGATAAATATTCTAACATATATTTTGCTTCTTCATAATTGTTTGGCTTTCCAAACAAATACATATCATCATAAACAATTGTATCTGCTGAAATAATTAAAGCACTCTTGTAATCTTTAGCTACATCTTTACATTTTTCAAAAGATAGTATATCACATAATTTGCTAAATTTTGACTTGTTATCTTTAGATGTCCTACTTAAAAACTGATGTTCTAAATTTCTCTCATCAATATTAGCAGGAATTACTTTGAATTCTTTATATATGAATTTTAAAAGCTCTTTTCTCCTTTGTGAATTACTAGCTAAAATAATATCATAATTATTCATAAAATACTCCTAACAAATTTTTATAATTAAATTATATCAAAAATAAAAAAACATCTCAATATAAGATGTTTTTTAATCCAGTATTACTCAACTTTTAATAGAATGTAAAATTATTCCTTAATAATTTATAATTTATATTAAATCAACTTTCCAGTTACTCCATACATTATCATAAAAAAACATGATAAAGTGAAAGTTGTAAAAGTTAACAGTAATTTAAGCATTTCTAGAGTATTAAACTCTGGATTTCTATTTTTTCTTTTTTGCATAATTCTTTCCTCCAATTAATAAATCACTTTTTAAGTTACTTTTATTATACAACACAAAAAATAACTTGTCAAGATACTTTTTAAGAAAAATTTAAAAAAATATAAAATAAATTGCTTTTTAAGTTATTTTGTTGTATAATTATTGTAGAATAGTAGAGGTGATAGTATGACAACAGGAGAAAGATTAAAAGAACTTAGACAAAAAGCTAATCTTACACTACAAGATGCAGGAGAACTTATTGGCACAAGTAAACAAAATTTATTTAAGTATGAAAATGATATAATAACAAATATTCCGATAGATAGATTATTGAAGTTAGCAGAAATCTATAATTCAAGTCCAATAGAAATTTTAGGATGGGAGCACTATTCAAATTCTCCTAATTCAACAAAGGCATCAGTATATAATTATTTACCTTATGGGGTTTCTGCAGGATTGCCTGATGGTCCTAATTATGATGTTGAACTTGAGAAGATAGAAATAAGTGATTCAGTTATGGGACCTTATGCAAATGACGATGATATTCTCATAATGCATGTTAATGGAGAGAGTATGAATAAAGTGATACCAAATGGAAGTTACATTGCGGTTAAACTAAATTATCCTATTTATAATTTAGAAGATGAAGATATTGTAGTCTTTTCTGAAAATGGGGAATATAGTTTAAAGTTATTTTTCAGAGATGGGGAAGATATAATTTTTAGGCCTTGTTCTACTTATCATTCATTTACAGATTTTAAGTTTTCAAAAGATGATGAATTTAGCATTTTAGGAAAGGTCGTTATGTATTGTGTTAATTTATAGTTAAAAAATTTATATAAATGTTAACTAAAAAGTGTAGATGTTTTATTATTTCATCTACACTTTTTAATATCAAATACTAAATTTTTAAAATAGCTATAGCTAGCATAAAATATATTATTAAACTAGTTGCGTCTACAATAGTTGTTATAAGAGGTGCAGCGGCACTTGCTGGGTCCATTTTAAGTTTTTTTGCAATTAATGGAAGTACTCCACCCGCTAAATTTGCAGAAATTAGCGAAATTGCTATGGTAAGACTAACAACAAAACTTATTGCAAAAGTTGTACTTTTAGATCCAAAAATATATAATCTAATAAAATTAGTAATAAATAATATTAATCCACAAAGTAGCCCAACAGATAATTCTTTTTTTAGAACAATAAAAAAATCTTTAATGTTTAAATCATCTACAGCTATTCCTCTAATTACCATAGTTGAACTTTGTGCTCCAGCATTACCAGCAGTTGACATTATAATAGGAATTGATGCTGATAAGATGGCTAATGTACTAAGTTTATCTTCAAAATATTGTAAAATATATCCTGTAAAAGTTGCAGAAATCATTAAAATTAAAAGCCAGGATATTCTTGATTTTACCATTTCCTTAATTCCTGTTTTTAAGTAAGATCCATCAGTAGGAACAATACCACTCATTTTATGGATATCTTCGGTTGCTTCTTCATTTAAAATGTCCAAAACATCATCAGCAGTGACAATTCCAATTAAGCAATTTTGGTCATTTAATACACAAATAGTTGTTAGGTCATATTTACTTAATAAATAAGCAACTTCTTCTTGGTCTGTATTTGTATAAACATAGTGAATATTTTTATCCATTATTTCTGATATCAATTTATCATTTTTTGCAATAATAATATCTCGTAAATTTACTATGCCAACTAAAACTCTTCTTTTATCTATAACAAAGCAGACATTTACAGTTTCCGCAATTTCAGCTTGTTCTTTTATTTTTTTTATTGCTTCTTCAACTGTATCTTCTTCAAAAAGTTCAACAAAGTCAGTACTCATTACTGACCCAGCTGTATTTTCTTCATAACTTAAAAGAGTATTAATCTCTTTTCGGTGCTCTGATGGTACATTATCTAAAATATATTTAATAACATTAGCGGGCATTTCTTCAAGAAAATCTATTATATCATCACTAAACATATTATCTAAAATGCCTTTTACTTCCATAGATGATAGAGCTGAAATTAATCTTTCTTGATGTAGTGGATCTAAATAAGTAAATAACTCAGCGGAAATATCCTTTGGTAAAATTTTAAAAACAAAAATCGCTTCATCAAGTTCTAATTCACTAAATATTTCACTTAAATCAACTATATTATATTCATCAAAAATTTCTCTTATTAATAATACTTTTTTCTCTTTTATTAATTCAGGAAGTAGAGAAGATAATTGTTCTTTACTATATTCTAAAAAGTTATATTCCATAAATTCCACCTCCTAAAAACAAAGAAGCAAGAGCAAAATATACAGTAAGTGATATTGCATCACAAACGGTAGTCAAAATTGGTCCACTCATAGAAGCGGGATCTTGTTTAAGAGTACTTGCCAACAATGGTAAAATTCCACCAATTAAATTTGCAATAGTTATAATTATATAAATCGTTCCTGAAATTAAGATTGCTATAGAAATAGAAATATTTGGCATAAAAATTAAAATTCTCAACATATTTACAGTAAACAATATTGCACCTAAAATCAAGGAATTTAAAAATTCTGTTTTTATTACATATTTAAAATCACTAATACTTAAATTGTCTACAGCAATACCTCTAACGACCATCGCACTAGATTGACTTCCAGCATTTCCCGCAGTATCCATAAGCATTGGAATAAAAATTACTAAAGAAGGAAATTTTAAAGTTAAGTCGGTATTTTTAGCAAGAATAAATCCAGATACTGTTGCAGAAATCATAAGTATTAAAAGCCAAGTTATTCTACTTTTTACCATTTCAATTATAGACATATTTATATAAGATCCTTCTATTGGTGTAATACCACCCATTTTTTGTAAGTCTTCTGTAACTTCTTCTTGAATAATATCATATACATCATCAATAGTTATAATCCCAATTAACCTATGTTGATCATTTACAATAGGAAGTACCAATAAATCATATTTAGTAAATATTTTTGCTACTTCTTCTTGATCTTCGTCACATTCTACAGATATAACATCTGTTTCCATAATATCAGAAATTAGAGTATTTGAAGAAGCAAGTAATATACTTTTCATTGAAACAAAGCCTAAAAGTATATGTTGATCATTAGTTATATAACAATAAGAAATAGTTTCAGCAAGTCTCTCTTTATCTTTGATCATTTTTAGTGCTTCATCAGCTGTAATCTCTGGATCAAGTTCAACATAATCAGTACTCATTACAGAACCAGCACTATTTTCTTTGAAGTTTAAAATCATATTAATTTCACTTCTTCTTTGATTAGAAGCTGAGTTTAGGACTCTTTTAACAATATTTGCTGGAAGTTCTTCTAAAAAATCACTTATATCATCTGTAAACATATAGTCCAACATAACTTTTATTTCATGATCTTGTAGACCATTTATTACTTGTTGCTTCATATTTTGAGGAAGATAAGCAAAAATTTCAGCAGTTTTTTCTTTTTTTATAACTTTAAACATAAATAGAATTTCTTTTATATCAAAATATTCTTCAAAAATATTTGCAAGAGTTACTTCATTCGTGTCGTAAATTATATCTCTTAAATGAAAAATGTTTTTTTCTTCTAATGCAATTCGTAGTTCATTAGCTATATTTTTGCTTTTTTCCAAAGAATTTTCTTTTAAATTCATATATCTCCTCCTATTAAAAAAATTTATATAATTTATTCAAATACATTATATCATATTTTATGTTTTATAAAAATCTTTTTAAATATAAATTAAATAATATTACAAAATATAATTAAGATATACATTAATAAATTGACTTTTAAAGCTTTTAATGATAGAATAAAAATATAATATAACTTGTAATTAAAATTATATTTTTAGTTTTACTAAAAAAGGGGTGATCTTATGAATAGAAAATTATCTGAAAAGAATAATGTTGAAAAATTTAGAGTTGAAAATGAACTTTCTCAAAGAGAATTAGCTATTTTAATAGGTGTTTCAACTGAAATGATAGTTTCAATAGAAAATGGTAGTTTTATTCCAGATGTAAGACTTGCTCTGACCATATCAACAGAATTAAATAGAAAATTTGGAGAAGTTTTCTTCTTTGAAAATGAAAGTAAAATATTTTAAGTAAGTGCACTCTTTTCAGTGTGCTTTTTTATTGTGAAACAACAAGGTTCCCGGGAACCCACCCGATTCAAAGCATCGTGGAAGGGTGGGATTCTTATTTGTTTTTATATATTAATTTATGATACAATTAAATTTAGTATTAATTAAGGAGTTCTTATGAATAAAAAAGTTATTACAGTTACTGTAAATATAGATATGGATGAAAAAACTTTAGAAGATAAAGTTAATGAATTAGAAAAATTAGTTGAAGCTTTAGATGGAGAAGTAGTTTTAAGTTTGACTCAAAATAAGCCATATATCGATAAGGCTTTTTACGTTGGGAAAGGAAAAGTAAATGAAATTAAAGACTATTGCGAAAAATTGGATGCTGAATTTGTAGTTTTTAATAATGAATTGACAGGCTCTCAAGTAAAAAACCTCGAAGAAATTATAGGTATTAGGGTTATTGACAGGACTAATTTAATTTTAGATATTTTTAGCGAAAGAGCAAGAACGAAAGAGGCTAAACTTCAAGTTAAACTTGCAAAACTAAAATATACATTACCAAGATTATCCGCACTTAGAAGTGGCTTTTCTAGACAGCAAGGGGGAATTGGTGGTAAAGGAATTGGCGAACAACAAATTGAATTGGATAGAAGAACTATAAATAGAGAAATATCAAATATCACTTTGCAACTTAAAGAGATTGAGAAAAATAGAAATGAAATTAGAAAAAAGAGAATTAATTCAATAGAACCAATTATTTCTCTTGTTGGATATACAAATGCTGGGAAGTCAACTTTAATAAATAAGTTAATTTCATATGGAAAAAATGAAAATTCTGAAATTAAAGAAGTTTTTGTTAAGGATATGTTGTTTGCTACATTAGATACATTTGTGCGAGAAGGATTACTTTTAAATGGTTCAAAAGTAATGTATGTAGATACTGTAGGTTTTGTTTCTGATATTCCACATAATTTAGTTGAAAGTTTTAAAGGAACACTTGAAGAAATAAAATACTCTGATTTAATTTTACATGTTATTGATATCTCAAATAGAAATGTTGATGAACAAATAAAAATAACAAATGATATGATAAAAAAACTTGAATGTAATGATAAAAAATTAATTTATGTTTTCAATAAAGTAGATAAAATAACTGATGAAAATATTAAATTAGAATATGCAAATATTGAAGATAAAGTTTTTATTAGTGCAAAAAGTGATGAAGATATTATTGTACTTTTAAACGAAATTGAGAAAAAACTATTTTCATCATTAGTAAAAACAAGGCTGTTAATTCCTTATGATAGTCAGAAAATTTTGAGTAATATTTTAAATAATTATTCACCGAAATTTATTGAGCACATTGCAAATGGCTGTTTTTTGGAAGTCTTTTTAAAACCAGAAGATTATTTAATATATAAAGGATATGAAGTAAATGAAAAATAACGAAGCATTTTTAAGCATTCATAGTAATCAATCGTATAGTTTCATTATTAATAAATCAGAGTTTATTGGCCATTCTTTCTATATAGAAAGTGTTGATGAGGCTGAAAAATATATTTTAAAAATAAGAGAGAAATATAAAGATGCTACGCATAATTGTTTTGCATATATTATTGGAGTGGATAAGTTAATACAAAAATATTCAGATGATGGTGAGCCATCAGGAACTGCGGGAATTCCAATGCTTGAAGTGCTCCGAAAAAAAGATTTAACTAATTGTTTAGTAGTTTCTACAAGATATTTTGGTGGTATTTTATTAGGCGCAGGTGGCCTTGTTAGAGCATATACAAAATCAATAGTTGGGGTACTAGAAGAGTCAAAAATTGTTAAAAAAGAGCTTTTTTATGATTTGGATATTGTATTAGACTATGTTTATTGGGGGAAAATTGAGAACATTATAAAAAATTTAGGTTTAGATATGCTAAATATAAAGTATCTGGAAAAAGTAAAAATCAATTTATTAATTAAAAAAGAAAATTATAAATTATTAGAAAGTATTATTATTAATGAAACATCAAACAATTGTTTAATTAAGATTAATGGTGAGAAATATGGGTCTGTATTTGTTGATTAGTTCAAATAATTGTTAAAATGCTATTAAAATAATAGTAAATTTTATATACTTTTTTATGAAATTTACATTTTTATTTCTTGTATTAAGATAGTTTTTATTGTATAATATTTAGTAATGGTATAAAAAATACAAACAATTTAGAGGAGGGCTTTGACTTGTCTGATTGCAAAACTAATGACAGCATAGTAGTTATGAAAGGCATCACTAAAATTTTTGGGAAAAATAAAGTTTTAGATGAAGTAGACTTTGAATTAAAAAAGGGAGAAATACATGCTCTTTTGGGAGAAAATGGTGCTGGGAAAACGACCTTAATGAATATACTTTATGGGTTATATTCACCAAATTCTGGAGAAATTTTTATTAATTCCAAACGATATACAAATATGACACCAAAAATAGCCGTTGAGAATGGTATTGGTATGGTTCATCAACATTTTATGTTGATAGAACCATTTAGTGTTATTCAAAATATTGTATTAGGAACTGAGGATACTAAAGGCTTAATTATTGATCTTGATAAATCACGTAAAAAAGTACTTTCTATAATTGAAAAATATGGATTCAATATAGACTTAGATGAAAAAATTCAAGATATTACAGTTGGATCTCAACAAAAAGTTGAAATTTTAAAAGCACTATATAAAGGTGCTGAAATAATTATTTTTGATGAACCTACAGCGGTATTAACTCCACAAGAAATTGAAGAATTTATTAATATCTGTAATAATTTAAGGAATGAAGGAAAGTCTATCATAATAATTACACATAAATTAGATGAAATAAAAAAAATGGCAGATTATTGTACTATTATTCGTCGTGGAAAGTTTATTGATAAAGTTACTGTTGCTGACTCATCACAAAAAGAGTTAGCAGAAAAAATGGTTGGTAGAGAAGTTAGTTTTAGTGTAAATAAGAAAGATAACGAAATAGGTGAAGTTGTATTAGATATCAAAGATATTAATGTTCTTAATAATAGATATTTACCAGCTTTAAAAGGATTGAGCCTAAATGTAAGAAAAGGTGAGATTTTAGGTATTGCTGGAGTTGATGGAAATGGTCAATCAGAACTTATTGAAGCTATTACAGGCCTTAGAAAAGTTGAGTCTGGAAATATTACTATCCTAGGTAAAGATATAACTAATAAATCAGTTTATGAAATTATTGAAAGTGGAATTAGTACAATTCCTGAGGATAGACATAAACATGGTTTAGTATTAGATTTTTCAGTATCAGAAAATATGATTTTAGAAAAAAGAGGTAAAGCTCCTTTTTCTAAAAAAGGTATATTAAATTTTAAAGAGATAGAATCATATACACAAAAAATGATTGATAAATTTGATATAAGACCAAATGATATTCATGCTACAGCTAGAGGACTTTCTGGTGGAAATCAACAAAAAGTAATCTTAGCAAGAGAAATTGATAATAATCCTGATTTGTTGATAGCTGCACAACCTACGAGAGGACTAGATGTTGGAGCTATTGAAATAATCCATAAATATATTGTAGAACAACGTGATAAAGGAAAAGCTGTATTATTAATTTCCTTTGAATTAGACGAAGTAATGGATTTATCTGATAGAATAGCTGTTATCTATAAAGGTAATATTGTTGGGGAAAAATTAGCAAAAGATGCTAACGAAAATGAATTAGGACTTATGATGGCGGGAGGTGTTATTAGTAATGAACAGTAGAAAAAAAATATTATTACTTTTATTCTCTGTATTAATTGGATTTGTTGTAGGATCTATAGTTATTATGATAGCTGGATTTAATCCTATTAATTATTATAAAATAATGATAGAAACTACTTTTTCAAGACCAAAATTTTTTGCTAGGACATTAGTTGACGCAGTTCCATTAATCATAGGAAGTATTGGAGTTTCGCTAGCATTTAAAACTGGAGCCTTTAATATCGGAGCCGAAGGCCAATTTATAATTGGTTCTTTAACAGCTGCATTTTTTGGCTACTTTTTAAAATTACCTCCAATTATTCATCCAATAGTTTGTATTATATTAGCTGCTTTAGCAGGAATGGCTTGGGGTGGATTTGCAGGTTGGATTAAATCAAAGTTTGGTGTTCATGAAGTAATTACAACAATTATGTTAAATTGGATAGCTTTATATTTTTCAAATTTAGTAGTGACATTTGGAAAGTTTTATAATGAAACAGGACAAACTTCAAACGATATACAATCTACAGCAAGTATAAAAATGTTTCAAGGATTAAGAAATTCTTCTATTCCCTTCGTAAAAGATTTCTTTTCTGCTGATATAAATTTTGGAATTATATTGGCAATTATTTTAGCATTTTTAGTTTATTATTTATTAAATCAAACATCAAAAGGATATGAACTAAAAGCAGTTGGATTAAATCCAAATGCTGCAGAATTTGGTGGTATAAACGTTGGTAAGAATCTTGTATTATCAATGGGATTATCAGGTGCACTATGTGCGGTTGCAGGAGCTGTAAAAGTTTTAGGGTTTGCAGGAAATGTTGCAAGATTAACTGTAGCTGAAGGTAATGGTTTTGATGCTATGTCTGTTGCTCTTTTAGCTAACAGTCATCCTATTGGATCAATATTTTCCGGTTTCTTTTTTAGTGTTTTAAAAAGAGGTGGATTTAGGGTTCAACAACTACTTGGAGTTCCTTATGAAATTGTACAAATTATTATAGGTATAATTGTTTTATTTATTTCGATGCCTTTAGTTATAAAAATCATTTCAAGTAAATTTAAGAAAGTTGGAGGTAAAAAGTAATGAGTTTATTAAAAATAGCTTTATTTATATCTGATACATTATTATTTGCTACTCCATTATTATTTACTGCTTTAGGTGGAATGTTTACTGAAAAAGCAGGTGTTACAAATATCGGATTAGAAGGCATGATGACTATAGGTGCTTTTGCAGGCGCTGCAGTAGGATATTTTACAAAAAGTGCATTATTAGGATTTTTAGCAGGAGGTATCGCAGCATCTCTAGTAGCGCTTATCCACGCAATTGTTAGTATAACATTTGGGGCGGATCAAGTTGTTTCTGGTATTGCTATTAACTTTATTGGACCTGGTGTGGCTTTATTTATATGTTCACTTTTGTTTGATGGAGCAAAACAAACTATTCCTGTTGCCGAAGGTGAAGGAAAAATGTTAAAAATCTTTGATAATTTAACAGGTATTGATTTTATAGATAAAATTCTAGGACAATATGTTACAACTTATGTAGCTATAGCTTTAGTTATATTAATGTCAATTTACTTATATAAAACTAAATTTGGGTTAAGATTAATCGCAGTAGGAGAACATCCTAAAGCTGCAGAAACTCTAAATGTAAATGTTTATTTATATAGATATTTTGCTGTAATAATATCTGGATTGTTAGCTGGTTTTGGCGGCGCAACTATGAGTTTAGCTACTGTATCAAATTTTTCACAGTCTTTAGTTTCTGGACATGGTTTTATAGCATTAGTAGCAGTTATTTTTGGAAAATGGAAACCATATGGTGTTTTGGGAGCATGTTTATTCTTTGGAGCAGCTCAAGAATTAGCAATTTTATTACCAAGTTTGAATATTAATATTCCTGAATCAATTTTGCCAATGGTACCATATATTAGTACATTATTAGTACTCATTTTCTTTGTAGGAAAATCAAAAGGACCATCTTCAGCAGGTGTTCCATATATAAAATTAGAAGATTAATAAATAAAGGCATACTTTTTGGTATGTCTTTTTGTTGTGAAATATAAATGTTTATATTTATATAAAATTTGTATTTACTAAAAATTATATATAGTTTATAAAAACAAGGAGATAATTATGATAACAATAAAAAGTAAACATGAAATAGAAGGTATGAAAAAATCAGGGGAAATTCTGTCAAAAATTCATATTGGTTTGAGAGATATCATAAAACCTGGTATTACAACTTTAGAAATAGATAAATTTTGTCATGATTTTATGTTAAAACATGGAGCAAAGCCTAAACAAATAGGATATCACGGATATCCTTATGCAACATGTACTTCTGTTAACGACGTAATTTGTCATGGATTTCCAAGCAAACAAGTATTAAAATCTGGTGATTTGATAACTGTAGATATGGTTGTAGATCTAAATGGATATTTATCAGATAGTGCTTGGAGTTATGCTGTTGGTGAAGTTTCAGATGAAGTTAAAAATCTTATGGAAGTAACAAAAGAGGCTATGTATAAGGGTATTAATGCAGCAATAATAGGAAATAGAATTGTTGATATAGGAAAGGCTATTCAAAATTATGTTGAGCCCAAAGGATATTCAATAGTCAGAGATTTTTGTGGACATGGAATTGGTGTTGAAATGCACGAGGATCCACAAGTTCCTCATTATATTACTGCAACAAAAGGTGTTAGACTTGTTGAAGGTATGGTAATAACAGTTGAACCTATGATTAATACAGGTGACTGGAGATGTACAATTGATGATGATGGCTGGACTGCTAGAACAATTGATGGTGGACTTTCTTGTCAATATGAACATACTTTTGTTATTACAAAAGATGGACCTTTAATTTTAACAGATCAATCATTGTATGAATAGTATAATTACAACTTAAAATTATAAAATTTTATTATTTTTTTGTTGCATTTTTTATTAAATAATAGTATAATCATAACATAAAGATTGTAAAATTATGGGAAAAAATAAACATAGGGACAAATAGTATATAACGGGACAAAAATGAATGATATAGATTATTTAAAAAAGTTTGTTCCAGATTTGATTAAAAAATTTGTTTTTAGATATAAAATTCTAGAATACATTTCCATGAATGCCCCTGTTGGGAGAAGAAATATTTCGTCATATTTAGGTGTTGGAGAGCGCCTAGTAAGAAATGAATTAGAATTTTTTACTGAAGAAAAGTTTGTTGAGGTAATTAAATCCGGAACTTTTATAACTGATCTTGGAGAGTCTATGTTAATAGAACTTAGAGATTTGATTAATAATTTTAATGAAAACCAAGATATTGCAGATAAGTTAAAGCTAAAATTAGGAATAAAAAGAGTTATAGTTAGTGATTCGTTTGGTGATGAATCTTTGGGAAAGGAACAAATTGCAAAGGTTGCAGCGGAGTATTTTTTAAATACAATTTCTGAGAATGATGTAATTGGAATATCAGGAGGTACAACAGTTAAAACATTTGTAGATATAATGAATGTAAAAAAATCATATGATAAGATTGCTGTTATACCTGCTAGAGGAAGTTTAGGTAACGGCTTGGAATACCAGTCAAATGTTGTGGCTAATAATTTATCAAAAAAACTTAGTGCAAATTTTTTCGGAACTTTTTTACCAGATTATTTAGATGATTTAACATTTGATAGATTAAAGGATTTAGAAGAAGTAAAAACGCTAATTGAATATTTAAATAAGATAAATGTATTAGTTTTTGGTATTGGACGATCTGATGCTATGGCAAAAAGACGTTCATTAACTGAAGATGAAATAAAAATATTAAATGAAAAAAATGCAGTTAGTGAGGCATTTGGAAATTACTTTGATATTAGTGGAAACATTGTGTATAGTTCGAATACTATCGGATTAGATATGGATCAGTATTTAAAGATTAAAGAAGTAATTGCAATTGCGGGTTATGGAGAAAAGTATAAGGCGATTATTTCTATTTGTAACATTAGAAAAGACATGACTTTAGTTACAGATAAAGAATCAGCTAAAAAGATTTTAAATATATTATAAGCGAAAGCTTTTTATAAAATTTTAAGGAGGAATCGAAATGAAAGTTGCGATTAACGGTTTTGGAAGAATAGGTAGATTGGCATTTAGATTAATGCACGATTTGGATGGAGTTGAAGTAGTAGCTATAAATGATTTAACAGATGCAAATATGTTAGCTCATTTGTTAAAATATGATTCAACTCAAGGAAGATTTGAAAAAGAAGTAATTGTAAAAGAAGGATGTTTTTCTATAGATGGGAAAGAAATAAAAGTTTTCTCAGATGCAGATCCTAAGAATTTACCTTGGAAAGAATTAGATATAGATGTTGTATTAGAATGTACAGGTTTCTTTGTTGCAAAGGAAAAAGCACAATTCCATATTGATGCTGGTGCTAAAAGAGTAATTATATCAGCACCGGGGAAAGGTGACATGAAAACAGTAGTTTATGGTGTAAATCATGACATATTGGATGGAACAGAAAAAATTTTATCAGGAGCTTCTTGCACTACTAACTGTTTAGCACCAATGGCTAAAGTTTTACAAGATAAATTTGGAATTGTTCAAGGTATTATGACTACTATTCATGCATATACAGGCGACCAAAATACTTTAGATGCTCCACATAGAAAAGGTGATATGAGAAGAGCTAGATCTGCTGCAATAAATATAGTTCCAAATACAACTGGCGCAGCTAAAGCTATTGGACTTGTTATTCCTGAATTAAAAGGAAAACTAGACGGTTCTGCCCAAAGAGTACCTGTTGCTACAGGATCATTGACAGAATTGGTAACAGTTTTAGAAAAAAATGTTACAGTTGAAGAAATTAACAATGCAATGAAAGAAGCATCAAGTGAATCATTTGGGTATACTGAAGATCCTATAGTTTCTACAGATGTAATAGGAATAAAATTTGGTTCTTTATTTGATGCTACTCAAACTAGAATAGTTGAAGTTGATGGTAAACAATTAGTTAAAACAGTTGCGTGGTATGATAATGAAATGTCATATACTGCAAACTTGATACGTACTTTCCAATATTTAGTTAATCTTTCAAAATAGTCTATAAATAAGAATTTCCAAAATTGGAATCTTATTATTTAATAATAATATGAGGTGGAGATTTTCACCTCATATTGTATAGTAAGGAGTAATTATGAATAAAAAAGTTATTACTGATTTAGAAGTGACCTCAAAAAGAGTTATTGTAAGAGTTGATTTTAACGTTCCAATGTCAAAAACAGAAGAAGGTAAAATTACTGATAATGCTAGAATAGTAGCAGCATTACCTACAATCAAATATTTAATTGAAAATAATGCAAAAATAATTTTATTATCTCATCTAGGTAGACCAAAGGGAGAAGCTAAGAAAGAATTTTCATTAGCACCAGTAGCTAAAGAATTATCTAAACTTTTAAATAAAGATGTTAAATTTTTACAAAGTAATTTAGTAGTGGATGATAATGTAAAAAATGAAGTTTTAAAATTAAAAGATGGAGAAATTGCTTTGCTTGAAAATACAAGATTTAGAAATGAAGAAACAAAAAATATCGATGATTTTTCAAAAGAATTGGCTGAACTAGGTGAATTATATATAAATGACGCTTTTGGTACAAGCCACAGGGCGCATTGTTCAAATGTTGGACTTTGTAAGTTTTTACCATCAGCTGTGGGATTTTTAGTAGAAAAGGAAATTTCTATAATGGGAAAAGCACTTTCTAATCCTGAAAGACCTTTTGTAGCAATTTTAGGAGGAGCAAAAGTATCTGATAAAATTACTGTTATTGAAAATTTGATTGAAAAAGTAGACAGTATAATAATCGGAGGAGGAATGGCATTTACATTCTTAAAATCTTTAGGTTATTCAGTAGGTAAAAGTTTATTGGAAGAAGATAAAATCGATTTAGCAAAAGAGTTGATTGAAAAAGCAAAAAGTAAAAATGTTAAGATATTATTACCTATAGATGTCGTTGTTTGTAAAGAATTTTCTAATGATTCTGAATTTAAAACAGTTAATATAGATTCAATAGAAGATGATTATATGGGATTAGATATTGGAGAAAAGACGGTTAAACTATTTTCAGATGAAATTAATAATGCAAAAACTGTTGTTTGGAATGGTCCAATGGGAGTTTTTGAAATGTCAAATTTTGCAAAGGGTACATTTGAAATTGCAAAGTCTATTGCAGAAAGTGAAGCGATTAGTATTATTGGTGGAGGAGATAGTGCATCTGCTGCTGAAAAATCAGGTTATAAAGATAAAATAACACATATTTCAACAGGTGGAGGCGCATCTTTAGAATTCTTAGAAGGTAAGATTTTACCAGGAATTGACTCAATAGATAATAAATAATTGGAGGTAGTATGAGAAAACCTGTTATTATTGGAAACTGGAAAATGAATAAAGATTTAGATGAAGCCAAGAAATTAGTAAAAGAAATTGTATCAGAGAAGTTAGATAATAATGTTGAGAAAGTAGTATGTGTTCCTTTTGTTTATGTTACAGAAGTTAATAAACTGTTAGAAGGTTCTGATGTAGGTTTAGGGGTTCAAAATATGTACTTTGAAAACAAAGGTGCATTTACAGGTGAAATTTCTCCTTTAATGTTAAAAAGCTGTGGAGTGTCATATGTAATATTAGGGCATTCAGAAAGAAGAACTATTTTTAACGAAACTGATGAAATGATTAATAAAAAAGTAAAATCTGCATTACAAAATAAATTGATTCCAATATTATGTTGTGGTGAAACTCTTGAAGAAAGAAATTCAGGAGTAGAAAAAGAAGTTGTTGAAAAACAGATAAGAAATACTCTAGAAGGTATTAGTGAAACTGATATTGAAAAAGTAATAATTGCTTATGAGCCAATATGGGCAATAGGAACAGGCTTAACTGCATCTTCCGATGATGCTGAAAATATGATTAAATTTATTAGAGAAATTTTATTTGATATTTATGGAAATTTATCTGAAAATATAAGAATTCAATATGGAGGCAGTGTTAAACCAAACAATATAAAAGATTTAATGCAAAAAGAGAATGTAGATGGTGCTTTAGTTGGTGGAGCTTGCTTAGAAAGTGCTAGTTTTTGTGCATTAATAAATTATAAATAATAAGGAGAATATTATGAGCTTAATAGTTGAAATTTATGCAAGAGAAGTTTTAGATTCAAGAGGAAATCCTACTGTTGAAGTTGAGGTTACAACTGAAAACGGTACAGTTGGAAGTGCGATTGTCCCTTCAGGGGCATCAACAGGAGTACATGAAGCTGTTGAACTTAGAGATGGTGACAAATCTAGATATTTAGGAAAAGGAACATTAAATGCAGTTAATAATGTTAATGAAATTATAGCAGATGAATTGATTGGATTTGATATTTTTGATCAAGTTGGAATTGATAGAGCTTTAATTCAAATTGATGGAACTGAAAACAAATCAAAATTAGGTGCAAATGCAATTTTAGGAGTTTCCATGGCAGTTGCAAGAGCTGCAGCAATTGAATCAGATACCCCTCTTTACGAATATATAGGTGGAGTTAACGCAAAAACTTTACCTGTTCCGATGATGAATATTTTAAATGGTGGAGAACATGCTGATAATAATGTAGACATTCAAGAATTTATGGTTATGCCTGCAGGAGCTTGTTCATTTAAAGAAGCTCTAAGAATGGGAACAGAAGTTTTCCATAACTTAAAATCTGTTTTAAAGTCAAAAGGATATAATACAGCAGTTGGTGACGAAGGTGGATTCGCCCCTAATTTAAATTCTAATGAAGAAGCCCTACAAACAATTATGGAAGCCATTGAAAAAGCTGGCTATAAAGCAGGAAAAGATATATTTTTAGCTTTGGATGTAGCATCAAGTGAAATGTATGAAAATGGAAAATATAATTTTAAAGGAGAAGGAAAAATTTATTCCTCAGAAGAATTAGTAAATTATTATTGTGATTTAGTTGAAAAATATCCTATTATTTCAATTGAAGATGGATTATCTGAAGATGATTGGGATGGATGGAAACTTTTAACTGAAAAAATTGGAAAAAAAGTTCAATTAGTTGGTGATGACTTATTTGTTACTAATTACTCAAGATTAAATATGGGAATAGAAAAAGGAATTGCTAATTCAATATTGATTAAATTAAATCAAATTGGAACAATAACTGAAACACTTGATGCAATAGAGCTTGCTAAAACTCATGGTTATACTTGTGTAATTTCTCATAGATCTGGAGAAACAGAAGATACAACTATTGCTGATTTAGCTGTTGCTGTTAATGCTGGTCAAATAAAAACAGGATCAGCATCTAGAACTGATAGAATTTGTAAATATAATCAATTATTGAGAATTGAGGACAGACTTGGAGAAAATTCTAAATTTTTAGGATTATCTGCATTTTATAATATTAAATAGAGTATAATAATTTTTGATTAGCTCATTATTTATATAAATTTTAAGATTAATTTATTGAATTGTTTGAAATAAATATTATTTTTATTTCATTTTATGGTATACTATTATTGATAAGTTTATATATAATATATGAGCTAATATTTTGATTTTTTTTATAATTTTTGGAGGAAATATGTCTATTTTCATTTCTGTCTTAGGCGGTTTAGGTTTATTTTTATATGGAATGAATTTAATGGGTGCAGGACTACAAAAGTCTTGTGGTGAAAGATTAAAAGGAATAATCGCTGCAATAACAAAAAATAAAATATATGCAGTATTGGTTGGTATTTTTGTTACAATGATTATTCAATCTAGTTCTGCTACTACTATAATGGCTATAGGTTTTGTAAACGCTGGATTTATGACTTTAGCTCAATCTGTTGGAATAATAATAGGTGCAAATGTTGGGACTACTATAACTGCACAAATTATTGCTTTTGATATTTCAAAATATGCACCATTAGTTATCGCTATAGGTGTTTTTATGTGGATGAGAGCAAAGAACGATAGAAAAAAAGATATATCTGAAATATTAATTGGTTTTGGAATATTATTTTTAGGTATGTCTATTATGAGTAGTGGATTAGAACCTCTTGCAAAAGAAGAATGGTTTAAGAATATACTTGTAAAATTAAATAACCCATTTATTGGAGTTTTAGCCGGATTCTTATTAACTACTGTACTTCAATCATCATCTGCCTCAATAGGATTGTTGGAAGCATTGGGAATGCAAGGAGCTATTAATATAAACCAGGCTTTTGGAGTTCTTTTTGGTGATAACATTGGGACAACAACAACCGCTATGATTGCTGGAATAGGAGCAAGTAAAAATGCAAAGAGAGCTGCTTTTATTCATTTTCTATTCAATTTAATAGGAACTATAATATTTATGACTGTTCTAAGAATTCCAGTTCAATATTTAGTTGAATATATTTCTCCAGGAAATGTTCAAAGGCAAATTGCTAATGCTCATACATTTTTTAATATAATAAATGTTTTAATTCAATTGCCATTTTCTAGTCTTTTAGTTAAAATATCACAATTAGTAATAAAAGGAGATGATGTCGTAGAAGAACATTATTCTGAAAATTTGGATAAAAGATTTTTTGAAACACCAAGTATTGCAATTATTCAAGCTCAAAAAGAGGTTGCTAGAATGGGAGAAATTGTCATTGAATCTCTTGAAAAGACAATTGAGGCATTTAAGACTAAAAGTGGCAAGAATATAGAATTTGTTTTTAATAGAGAAAAAATGATTAATGGATTAGAAAAGGAAATTATTGACTATTTAGTTCCCTTAGCTGATAAAAATTTATCTGATGAAGAAAAACATAAAGTATTTGTTATGATGTACGCTATAAATGATTATGAGAGAATTGGAGATCATTGCGAAAATATAATAGAATTGATTCAAGAAATTAAAGATGAAAATTCTGTATTTAGTAAAACAGCTTTTGATGAATATGAAAAAATATCTTCAGATGTTATGAAAATTGTTGTTGATACAACCAATGCATATAAAGATAATAATCTTGAGTTAGCAAAAAATTGTATTAATATTGAGGAAGAAGTAGACATATTAGAAGAAAGTTATAGAAGAAACCATATGGATAGAATTAATAAAGGCATTTGCGATACAAATGCTGGAGTTAAATTTCTTGACATATTATCAAATTTTGAAAGAATTGCAGACCATAGTGTGAATATTGCAAATTACACATTAGGAAAGGAACTTTAAAAAGATTGTGAATTTTATATACAAATACTTAAAGTTATAAAAAAGTTTTATTATGATTTTATCAAAAAATGCTTTACAATTGGGTAAACTTAATATATAATAATAAACGAATGTGTTTTCATTACAGTTTATTATTTTGATACTGTAATTGGAGGTAAATTATGTATGATTGTATTATAATTGGAGCTGGTCCTGCGGGAATAAGTGCAGGAATTTATGCTGCAAGAGCTAGTATGAAAACAATAATTATTGAAAAGGGAACACCAGGTGGATTAATAGCTAAGACTGACGAAATAGCAAATTATCCAGGGGCAGAAGATGTCCCAACAGGTCCTGAATTAATTGAAAGAATGGTTAAACAAGCCAAATCGTTTGGAGCAGAATTTGTAACAGATACAGTGATTAATGTTGATTTTTCTGAGAACACAAAGGTAGTTCAAGGAGAAAATGCTACTTATGAAGGAAAGTCTGTGATAATTGCAACTGGATCAAATCCAAGATTACTTAATGTTCCGGGTGAAAAAGAATTTACTGGTAAAGGAATAGCATATTGTGCAACTTGTGATGCACCTTTTTTCCAAGATTTGGATATTTATGTTGTTGGCTCAGGAGAAGCTGCAGTTGAAGAAGCGATGTATCTTACAAAATTTGGACGAAATGTTACATTACTAGTAAGAAAAGATAAATTATCAGTGGCTAAATCAATAGAAGAAAAAGCTTTAAAATGTGAAAAACTGAAGATTATGTGGAACGTTGAGGTAGAAAGTTTTGAAGGCGCTAGTTTGTTAGGAGCTATGAATATAGTAAATAATAAAACTGGAGAAAAAACTAAGATAGTTCCAAGAGAAGGCGATATGATTTTTGGCGTTTTTATTTTCGTAGGTTATATACCTGAAAGTTCATTATTTGAAGGAAAGATTGAAACTGATAGAAATTATATAGTCTCAGATGAAACTATGAGAACTAATGTTGAAGGTGTTTTTGTTGCTGGAGATGTTAGAGTAAAAGAACTTAGACAAGTGGTTACTGCTGTTAATGATGGTGCAATAGCCGCAATAAATGCTAGAAAATATGTCGAAAGTTTTGAATAAATGAATTTAATTCCGAAAGGATTAAATATATAAATTTTAAGGAGGTGAGTATATGCGTCTAGAATTAGGAAAAATCTTAATTAACGATGTTAAATTTTGTTCAGAAACAAAAGTTGACAAAGGTGTTTTATACATTAATAAGGAAGAATTAATAGCTCATTTAATGGATGATGAACACTTAAAATCAGTAGACGTAGATCTTGCAAAACCAGGTGAAAGTGTAAGAATTACTCCAATTAAGGATGTTGTAGAACCAAGAGTAAAGGTTAACGGAGCAGGCGGAGTATTCCCTGGAATGATTTCAAAAGTTGATGTAGTTGGTTCAGGAAGAACTCATGTTCTTAAAGGAGCCGCAGTAATGACAGTTGGTAAAATAGTAGGCTTCCAAGAAGGTATTGTTGATATGCAAGGACCTGGAGCTGAATATACACCATTCTCTAAAACTAATAATATAGTTTTAATTGTGGAACCAGCTGAAGGTGTTGAAGCTCATGCTTACGAAAAAGCTGTTAGAATGGCAGGATTAAAAGCTGCTACTTATTTAGGATTAGCTGGTAAAGAAGTTGAACCTGATGAAGTAGAAGTATTCGAAACTAAGCCATTATTCGAACAAGCTGAAGAATTAAAACATTTACCAAAAGTTGCTTATGTTCAAATGTTACAATCTCAAGGATTATTACATGATACATATGTTTACGGTGTAGATGCAAAACAAATAGTTCCAACACTATTATATCCAACAGAATTGATGGATGGAGCTATATTAAGTGGTAACTGTGTATCTGCTTGTGATAAGAATACAACTTATCATCACTTAAACAACCCAGTTGTTAGAGCAATGTATGAAAAGCATGGAAAAGAAATCAACTTTGTTGGTGTTATTATCACTAACGAAAATGTATATTTAGCAGATAAAGAAAGATCATCAAACTGGACTGCTAAATTGTGTGAATTTTTAAATCTTGATGGAGCTATCGTATCACAAGAAGGATTTGGTAACCCAGATACAGATTTAATTATGAACTGTAAAAAAATCGAAGGTAAAGGCGTTAAAACAGTTATCATTACTGATGAATATGCTGGTAGAGACGGTGCAAGTCAATCTTTAGCTGATGCTGATGTTGCTGCAAATGCGGTAGTAACTGGTGGTAATGCTAACGAAACTATTGTATTACCTAAGATGGACAAAGTTATTGGAACTTTAGATTATGTTGACATTATTGCAGGTGGATTCGATGGATCATTAAGAGAAGATGGTTCAATTATGGTTGAATTACAAGCAATTACAGGTGCAACAAATGAATTAGGATTTAATAGATTATCAGCTACTGGCTATTAAAATTTATTAAATACACGGAATATTATATAAAATTAAACGAAAATAAAATATATAGAAAGGATGTGTTAGCGATATGGCACTTTTTACAGAAAATACAAAAGTAATCATAATCGGTGATAGAGATGGTATACCAGGACCAGCTATGGAAGAATGTGTCGCTACAACTCCTGCAGAAATAGTATTTTCAGCAACTGAATGTTTTGTCTGAACTGCAGCAGGAGCAATGGACTTAGAAAATCAAAGAAGGGTAAAAGAATTAGCAGAAAAATACGGAGCAGAAAATTGTTTAGTTCTTTTAGGAGCATCTGAAGCAGAATCAGCAGCATTAGCAGCTGAAACTGTAACTACAGGAGACCCTACTTTTGCAGGTCCATTAGCAGGAGTTCAGTTAGGACTTAAAGTATATCACGCAGTTGAACCTGAATTTAAAGCAGAAGTTGATGAATCAGTTTATGATGACCAAATTGGTATGATGGAAATGGTTCTTGACTGTGATGCTATCATTGAAGCTGTAAGTGAAATTAGAAATTCATTATAATTTGTAATTAAGAAAAAAATCATATATAAATATATGATAGAGAGGTGATTAGTGTGGAAAAATTAAGAGTAGTTCACTATATAAACCAATTCTTTGCTGGTATAGGTGGAGAAGAAAAGGCAGATTATAAACCAGAAGTCAGAGAAGAAAAAATTGGACCTGGTTTAGCATTAAATGCCGGTTTTAAGGGTGAAGCTGAAATAGTTGCTACAGTTATTTGCGGAGACAGCTATTTTGGTGAAAATATGGACCAAGCTAAAGCAGAAGTTTTAGAAATGGTTAAAAAGTACAATCCAGATTTATTCATAGCAGGTCCTGCATTTAATGCTGGTCGTTATGGAGTTGCTGCTGGTACAATTACTGAAGCTGTTCAAAATGAATTGGGTATTCCGGCTTTAACTGGTATGTATATTGAAAACCCAGGTGCAGATATGTTCAAAAAGAGCATATATATAGTTTCAACTAAAAATAGTGCTGCAGGTATGAAAGATGCTGTAAGCAAAATGGTTCCACTTGCAATGAAACTTGTTAAAGGAGAAGAAATTGGTTCTCCAGCTGAAGAAGGTTACATTGAAAGAGGAGTTAGAAAGAACATATTTAGAGAAGATTTCGGTGGTAAGAGAGCTGTAAATATGATGATTAAAAAGTTAAAAGGTGAGGAATTTGAAACAGAATTTCCAATGCCACACTTTGACAGAGTAGATCCAAATCCAGCTGTTAAAGATATTACAAAAGCTAAGATTGCTTTGGTAACATCAGGTGGTATTGTTCCTCATGGAAACCCTGATCATATTGAATCTTCATCAGCTTCAAAATATGGTAAATATGATATTGAAGGTGTAATGGATCTTAAAGAAGGCGAATGGGAAACAGCACATGGTGGTTATGACCCAGTTTATGCGAACCAAGATGCAGATAGAGTTTTACCTGTTGATGTTTTAAGAGAACTTGAAAAGAAGGGTGAAATTGGAAGTCTTCATAGATATTTCTATACTACAGTAGGAAATGGTACAGCTGTAGCTTCTGCAAAAGCATTTGCAGAAAAATACAGCAAAGAATTGGTTGCTGATGGAGTAGATGCAGTTATATTAACATCTACCTGAGGTACTTGTACACGTTGCGGTGCAACGATGGTAAAAGAAATTGAGAGAGCTGGAATTCCAGTAGTACATGTATGTACTGTAACTCCAATTTCATTAACAGTAGGAGCTAACAGAATTGTTCCTGCTATAGCAATTCCTCATCCATTAGGTAATCCTAAATTGAGCCATGAAGAAGAATATGCATTAAGAATGGGTATTGTTAAAAAAGCATTAAAAGCTTTATCAACTGAAGTTGAAGGACAAACAATATTTGAATAATTTTTAAGTAAAAAAAGGTGTCAGGTATTGACACCTTTTTAATTTAATGGTATTCTATTAGATGAGGGTAGTTGGCTTATATGCAATACATACTATGCTATCTGTTTTTTATATTAAAGGAGGTAATTAAGATGAATTTTCCTGTATTAAAAGGAACTTCTTACGTATTAGTTCATGCACCAGACATGATAATTCAAAATGGAACAACTCAAACTACTGAAAAGGCTTTAAATCCTGATTCAGAATATTTAAAGGAAATACCAAATCATATTAGAAAATATGAAGAAGTATTAAATTATTTACCAAACCAAGTTTACATTGGAAACAAAAGACCAGAAGATTTAAAGGCTGTGCCACAACCATGGTCAGATGCAGATAAATATTTATCTGGAGCTCCAAGAGATGGTAAATATGGTGAAATAATGCCAGAACATGAATTTGTTGGTCTTATGAAAATTTGTGATGCCTTTGATTTAGTTTATCTTAACAAAGAGTTTACTGAATCTGTTAAAGCTGATTTGGAAAAACATCCACTAATTAGCGAAGGATTAGTTGCAAGATTAAAAGAAGGTGTTGATCAATCAGTTCTTGAAGGACATATGAATAATCATGCAGAAGGTTTATACTTTGAAGATAAACTAGTAGGTGTAGTTACTAGAGCTCATGATGTTGATGTTAACTTATCAGCTCATGTTATGTTAGAAAATTTGGTTACAAAAGCTTCTGGATTGTTAGCTGCTTTACATTTAGTTGCAAAGAATAATTTAGATCCTAATGATGTAGAATATGTTATTGAATGTTCAGAAGAAGCATGTGGAGATATGAACCAAAGAGGTGGTGGTAACTTTGCAAAATCTATAGCTGAATTAGCTGGATTTGACAATGCTTCAGGTTCTGATATAAGAGGATTCTGTGCTGCTCCAACTCATACTTTAATTGCTGCATCATCTCATGTTCATTCTGGAACTTTCAAAAATGTTGTTATAGTTGCAGGTGGATGTACAGCTAAATTAGGAATGAACGGTAAAGACCACCTTAAGAAAGGATTACCTATATTAGAAGATTGTATTGGTGGATTTGCTGCATTAATTTCAGAAAATGATGGAGTTAACCCAGTATTAAGAACTGACATAGTTGGTAGACATACAGTAGGAACTGGTTCATCACCACAAGCCGTTATGTCAGCATTAGTTACTGCACCATTGGAAAAAGCTAATTTAACAGTAAAAGATGTTGATAAATACTCAGCTGAAATGCAAAATCCTGACATAACTAAACCTGCTGGAGCTGGAGATGTTCCAAATGCTAACTTCAAGATGATTGGTGCTTTAGGAGTAATGAAAAAACAATTAGAAAAAGCTGAAATTGCTAGCTTTATTGAAGATCATGGTATGGAAGGATGGGCTCCAACTCAAGGACATATTCCTTCAGGAGTACCTTATTTAGGATTCTGCCGTGAAGATTTAACATCAGGTGAATTAAATAGAGCTATGATTATTGGTAAGGGTTCTTTATTCTTAGGAAGAATGACTAACTTATTTGATGGTGTATCAATTGTTTTAGAAAGAAATTCAGGTAAATTAGAAGACAACTCTGGAGTTTCTAAGGAAGAAGTTAAGAAATTAGTTGCTGAAGCAATGAGAAATTTTGCATCTTCTTTAATTGAAGAATAGAGGTGATTTCATGTCTGATATAAAAAAAGTAATAGGTAATGTCTTTGAAGAAATTGCTACTGGTTTAGAAACAGGTGCGTTTGGAATAAGACCAAGGATTGCTGTTACAACTTTAGGCAGTGAACATGGATTAGATAATGTTGTAAAAGGAGCTGAGCTTGCTCAATCAAGAGATAATAGTGTAGAATATTGCATTATTGGACCAGAAGTAAATACTTCATTAAAGCAATATGTTGTTGCTAATGAAGAAGAAGGTTACAAAAAAATGGAATCACTATTAGATAGTGGTGAAATTGATGGTTGTGTAACTATGCATTATAGTTTTCCAATTGGAGTTTCTACTGTAGGTAGAGTTATTACTCCAGCTGCTGCAAAGGAAATGATTATTGCGACAACTACTGGTACATCTTCTGCACATAGAGTAGAAGGTATGGTTAAAAATGGTATCTATGGAGTTATTGTTGCAAAAGCATTAGGTATTCAAAATCCTACAGTAGGTATATTGAATGTAGATAATGCAGTTTCTGTTGAAAGAGCATTTAAAGAATTAAAAGAAAATGGTTATGATATGAACTTTGCTGAGTCTAACAGAGCTGATGGTGGAGTATTAATGAGAGGAAATGACTTATTGCAAGGAGTCCCAGATGTAATGGTAAATGATACATTAACTGGAAATCTTTTGATGAAAGTTTTCTCATCATACACTACTGGTGGTGGATTTGAAGCTATGGGTTATGGTTATGGACCAGGAATTGGTGAAGGATATGATAGACTTGTTCTTATAGTATCAAGAGCTTCAGGATTCCCTGTTATTGCAAATGCTATGACTTATGCAGGACAATTAGTTAAAGGAAATATTAAAGAAGTTTCAAAGAAAGAATTTGAAAAAGCTAATAAAGCTGGTCTAAAAGCTATTTTAGAAAAGATTACTTCTGCTGGTGCAAAAAAAGCTGAACCAGAAGAAGAAGTTAAATGTCCTGCAGAAGAACAAGCTACTGCAACTATTGGTGGAATTGATATTCTTGAACTTGAAGATGCTAAGGTTGCTTTGTGGAAAAATAATATATTTGCAAAAACTGGAATGGGTTGTACTGGACCTGTAGTAATGGTCAATGATGCAAATCTAGAAAAATCTAAAGAAATCTTGTCAAATGAAGGATATATTTCATAATTATAAATTTAAAGAGAGCTTTTTGCTCTCTTTTTTGTTTGAATGAATAGAAAAGTGGTATAATATGAATGTCTTAGTAAAAAAGGCGAATATAGGAGGTATTAGTATGAGTTTAATTGGAAAAAAAATTGAAGAATTTGAAGTTCCTGCATATTATGACGGGGATTTAATCACAGTATCAAACAAAGATTTAGAAGGTAAATGGAGTGTTTTCTTCTTTTATCCAGGAGATTTTACATTTGTGTGTCCAACTGAATTAGAAGATTTAGCTTTAAGTTATGATAAATTCAAAGCAATAGGTTGCGAAATTTATTCAGTATCTACAGATTCTGAATTTGTTCATAAAGCTTGGTGGGATGCTTCTGAAACAATCAGAAAGATTCAATATCCAATGATTTCAGACAGAGCTCTTTCTCTTTCAGAACAATTTGGCGTATTAATTGAAGGCGAAGGACAAGCTTTAAGAGGAACTTTCGTTGTAAATCCTCAAGGTGAAATAGTTCTTTATGAAGTAAACGCTAATGGAATTGGAAGAAACGCTAAAGAATTGTTAAGAAAAGTTCAAGCTGCACAATTTGTAGCTAAACATGGAGATAAGGTATGTCCAGCAAGATGGGAACCAGGCGATGAAACTTTAACTCCAGGATTAGATTTAGTTGGTAAAATTTAATTTAATAATAAATTGGCCGAAATTAGTTTTCGGCCTTTTTTTTATTTATAAAAATTAAATTTTTATAAATATAAATTTTTATAAATATACTATATGTTAATTAGATTTGAAGGTAAAAATCCTATTAATAAATTTAGGGGACATATAATGGTAAGAAAGTATAAATAAAATTCTTAATTTTTATTGAAATTTAATATTTTTCGTGTTATAATATATCTAATATTTTTATCTAAAAATTAAATATAGGCATATAAAAGAGGAGTAACATAAAAAGAATTTTCAGAGAGAATTTGTTCGGTGTAAAAATTTAATTCATTTTTTGTGAAGGTAGCTTTTTAGCTTTGAAAAACGGGTAATTACGTTATAAATTTAGAGAGTCATTTTTTATGAAAATTAGGTGGTACCGCGATAACTTCGTCCTATATACGGGATGAAGTTTTTTTATTGTGATATTATAACAATATGTTACAATTCAAAGTAGTAATATTATAATTATATAAATTATAATATTACAGCAAGTAAAAGTGCTTAATTTATTATTTGGATAATATGAATATTTTATTTTATATGAGGAGGTTTTATGAAAAATTTAGAAAAGACTTATAATCCAAAAGACTTTGAAAATAAAATATATAATAGTTGGTTAGAAGATCAAGATTTTGTTGCACATATAAATACAGATAAAAAACCATATACTATTGTAATGCCGCCACCTAATGTAACAGGTAATTTACATTTAGGCCATGCTCTTAATAATACTATTCAAGATATTTTAATTCGTTGGAAAAGAATGAGTGGTTATGAGGCTCTTTGGGTTCCAGGAACTGACCATGCATCAATATCAACAGAGGCAAAAGTTGTTGAAAAAATAAAGAAAGAAGGTAATTCTAAAGAAAAACTTGGAAGAGACGGTTTTTTAAAAGAAGCATGGGACTGGACTGAAAAATATGGAGGAAACATTAAAAATCAATTAAAAACACTAGGTGTTTCTTGTGATTGGTCAAGAGATGCATTTACTTTAGATGATAATCTTTCTAAGGCAGTAGAAGAAGTTTTCATAAAAATGTACAATGATGGATTAATTTATAGAGGAGACAGAATTGTAAACTGGTGTTGTAATTGTGGTACTGCTATTTCTGATGCTGAAGTTGAACATAATGATGAAGATGGAAATTTTTACCATATTAAATACTTTTTTAAAGATAGTGAAGAGTATTTAACAATTGCAACAACAAGACCTGAAACAATGCTTGGTGACCTAGCTGTTGCAGTACATCCAGATGATGAGAGATATAAAGATAAGGTAGGAAAGACTTTAATTTTACCTATTTTAAATATTGAAATTCCTATTATAGCAGATGATTATGTTGATATGGAATTTGGTACAGGTTGTGTTAAGATTACACCATCACACGATCCGAATGACTTTGAAGTTGGAAGTAGACATAATTTAGGACAAAAGCTTATTATGGATTATGATGGCAAAATTGCTAAAGGATTCGGAAAATTTTCTGGATTAGAAAGAGAAGTTGCAAGGAAAGAAATAGTAAAAGAACTTAAAGAAAATGGATATTTGATTAAAATTGAACCACATAATCATGCTGTAGGACATTGCGAGAGATGTAAGACGATTATTGAAGCAATTATATCAAAACAATGGTTCGTTAGAATGGAAGAATTAGCAAAACCTGCTAAGCAAGCTTATTTAGATGGAAAGTTAAACATTATTCCAGAGAGATTTGGAAAAGTTTATATAAATTGGTTAGATAATATTAAAGATTGGTGTATTTCTCGTCAATTATGGTGGGGACATAGACTTCCTGTTTATTATTGTAAAGAAACAGGAGAAGTTGTTGTAAGTAAAAAAGAACCAAAAGAAGAAGGAAAAACATTTATTAGAGATGAGGATACTTTAGATACTTGGTTTTCTTCTGCATTATGGCCATTTTCAACATTAGGTTGGCCTGATAAAACGGAAGATTTAAAATACTTTTTTCCAACTAATACTTTAGTTACAGGTTATGATATTTTATTTTTCTGGGTTATTAGAATGGTTTTTTCAAGTTTATATAATCTAAATGAAATTCCCTTTAAAGATGTCTATTTTACAGGATTGATTAGAGATGAACTTGGAAGAAAGATGAGTAAATCTTTAGGAAATGGAATTGATCCGATTGAAATAATAGATAAATATGGTGCAGATGCATTAAGATTTACATTAGTTGGAGGAAATACTCCTGGAAATGACATGAGATTTTATGAAAAAAGAGTAGAATCCAACAGAAATTTTGCAAACAAACTTTGGAATGCATCAAGATTTGTACTTATGAATTTAAATGATGAAGAGAAATATGATGTTGATTTAAGTAAGATAGAAATTGAAGATAAGTGGATTTTAACAAGATTAAATAGAACAATTAAAGAATTAACAGAAAATCTATCAAAATTTGAATTTGGGTTAGCTTCAGCAAAAATTTATGACTTTATATGGAATGAATTTTGTGATTGGTATATTGAGTTTTCTAAAACAAGATTGTATGGAGATAATGTTGAGAAAAAATTAGTTGCTAAGTCTGTTTTAATTTATGTTTTAAATAATATTCTAAAATTATTACATCCTTTTATGCCTTTTATAACAGAAGAAATTTATTCTTTTATGCCTAGCATTAATGAAAAGCTTATTAATTCAAGTTTTCCTGAATATGATGAGAGTAGTATGTTTATAGAAGAAGAAGGTGAAGTTGAAAACTTAATTGAAACTATTACTGCTATTAGAAATAAGAGAAGTGAAAAGAATATTCCGCCTTCAAAGAAATCTGAATTATATTTTGTTTCAAATAGTGAAATTACAAAAGTTTATACTTCATCATTAGAACATTTATACAGATTTTTGGCATCATGTTCTAGAGTAATAGTTATGGATAAAGATGAAGAAATTTCTAATTCTATGGTTGTTATCTGTAATAATCAAAAAATTTATATTCCTTTAGATGGGCTTGTAGATTATAAGAAGGAATTGGAAAAATTAAATACTGATTTACAGAAATATGAATCAGAAATAAAAAGGGCATCTTCTAAACTTTCAAACGAAAAGTTTGTAAATAATGCTCCTGAAAAAGTTGTTAATGAGGAAAGAGAAAAATTAAAGAAATATCAAAATATCTATGATGAAATTATATCAAGCATTGAGAAAATAAAAAATAATTAGGTGATTTTATATGAATATAGATTTTAATGTTATATTTATGACTTTTTTGATTATAATACTTGTTAGTATTCAATATACTTTGAATAAAATATTAATGATTTTAAAGGAAATTAAAGACTCTGAAAAGAAAAGAATTGAATTTGAAAAAAATAAAAATAGTAAAAAAGTAGCGAAGGAGGACTATTTTGATGAACAAAAGAGAGGTTACTAGATTTACAAGAGAAGAAATTTCCAATAGAGTAAAAGAACTTGGAAAACAAATTTCAAAAGACTATGTTGGTAAAAACTTAGTTGCTATTGGCCTTTTGAGAGGTAGTTTTGTTTTTCTTGCAGATTTAGTTAGAGAGATAAATGAACCTATAGTTGTAGATTTTATTACAACATCATCTTATGAACATTCTGAAATTTCAACTGGTAAAGTTAATATTATTTCTGATCTTAGAGAAGATATTGAAGGGAAAGATGTGCTAATAGTAGATGATATTATGGATTCAGGAAATACTCTAAAAAATATTAAAGAATATCTCTTAAATAAAAATCCAAAAAGTATTAAAACATGTGTTATGCTTGATAAACCTTGTAGAAGAGAAGTTGATATAGTTCCTGATTATTTTGGTTTTGAAATTGAAGATTGGTTTATAGTTGGATATGGACTTAACTATGGTAATAAATATAGAAATATTCCTTATATTTTTTCGTATGAGGACTAATATGTACGATAAATTTTCTTATATTTATGATGAATTAATGAAAAGGCAAGTAGATTATGATTTACTTGCCTCTAATGTTATACAAATTTGTATAAATAATAATGTGGAAGTAAGAAATATTTTAGAATGTGGAATGGGTAGTGGAAATTTAACAGAACAATTTTTGAAAAGAGGAATTTATGTTGATGGTTTTGATATTTCTGACAATATGTTATCCATTGCTTATAATAAATTGATACTTTATGATAATATTAATATCTTAAAAGGAGATATTAGAACTTTTTATTCTAATAGGAAATATAACTTAATATGTTGTTTTTTTGATGTTTTAAACTATTTAAAAAATATAAAGGAAATTGATATGTTTTTAAATAATTGTAAAAATCAAATGGATGAAAACTCAATTTTAATGTTTGATATAAACTCTGAGTATAAACTAAGAGAATATTTAGGAAATAATATTTTTGTAGATGAAGAAGATGAACTATTTTATGTTTGGAGAAATTATCTTCATAATAAATATATAGATTTTGATATTGATTTTTTCTTAAAGACTGAGAATGGCACATATGAAAAAATTAAAGAAATACAAAGACAATATATATATTCTGAAAATGATATTTTAAATGTAATAAAAAAGAATAATTTTCAAATTATAGAAATTATTGATTTTGAAAATTTTAAGAATAAGACAGATAAGGCATTTAGAACACTATATGTTTTAAAAATATAAGTTTGACAAATTTAAAGAGTGAGTATATAATAAATTATGATGTGAAAAGCATTACATATTTTTAAAGGAGGTATTTTTATGTTATATTTTGCTCAAGAAGTGGCAAAACAGAAATATTGGTCACTTATTAAGGTAGATAATACTTTGGTATTACTAGCTATTTTATGTGCTATAGCTGCATTTAGTATTTACTTAGAACAAACTTATAGTTGGGCTGGGAAAATTACAGGATGTATTCTTGCACTAGCTTTCACCATGGTTTTATCAAATTTTAGGATTATCCCTGCTGAAGATACAAAAGCATATGATATAGTATGGGGTTGGGTAGTTCCTCTTGCAATTCCTATGTTACTTTTTAAGGCTGACTTAAAAAAGGTTTGGAAAGAATCCGGAAGGCTTATTGGAATTTATTTATTAAGTGGTTTAGGTACAATTTTAGGTGCATTCGTAGCATTTTTCTTATTAAAGAATTTTATTCCAGAACTTTATAAATTAAGTGCAATGATGGTTGGAACTTATACTGGGGGTAGTATGAACTTAACTGCAATGGCTGATGCATTTCCTTTGGATGATAAAGGATTAGTTGGTTCTGCTGTAGTAGCTGATAACTTATTTATGGGAATTTATTTTGTAAGTTTAACTATTATACCTACGATGAAATTCTTTAGAAAACATTATAGTCATCCTTATGAAGATGAAATGGAAAAGTTAGGTTCAGTTGGAGAAAATAAAGCTGCACAATTCTGGGCAAAGAAAGATGTTTCTCTATTAGATGTAGCAAAAGTTATTTCATTCTCTTTTGTAATTGTTGCGGTATCTACAGAATTAGGCACTTATATTTCAGGATTTAAACCTAATACTGACAATATGGGAACTGCGTTAAGATTTCTTGTTGATTTATTCTTCGGACTAGTTGGTAGTAAATATTTATTAATGACTACAATAACTGTTATTTTAGCAACTTATACAAAAATTTTAGCAAAAGTTTCAGGTGCAGAAGAAATAGGTACATTTTTAATTCATATTTTCTTTGGCGCCATTGGAGCACCTGCATCTATTGAGATAATATTAAAGAAAGCACCATGGTTATTAGTATTTTGTGTACTTATCGTTGTAATAAACATGATTGTTTCATTTATTTTCGGTAAGATTTTCAAATATTCAATTGAAGAAGTATGTATAGCTTCAAATGCTAATATTGGGGGTCCAACAACTGCTGCAGCGTTAGCTATTGCTAGAGGTTGGAATCAATTAGTTGTTCCTGCAATGTTAGTTGGTATTTTAGGATATGTTATTGGTAATTATTACGGTGTATTTATCGGTAATATATTGAAGTTATTTTAGCTATGATTTGTAATATAAGATTAGAAAAAAATGGAGATATGATTTTATCCAGTAATGGACAAGAAATAATAACACATAGTTTAAAATGTAAGGAAGTAAATTCTGGATATATGTCACCAGGAGCTATGTTCATGGGAGCTCTTGCTGGATGTAAAGTTTTAACTTTTATTAAATCTGCAAAATATTATAAAATAAAATTTGAAGAATTAAATATTGAAGTTGAAGCTGACGTTTTAAGTACTGATAATATAGGAGAAACTCCATTTAAAAATCAAGAGTATTCAGAAATAAGGACAAAGTATTCTTTAAAAACTGATGCAAGTATTGATAAAATTGATAAGGTAATTGATCTTGCAAATAAAATATGTACCGTAAATATAGCAGTAGATAAGAATATAAAACAGTCACATAAAATTGAATTATTATAATTTATTTTAAATCACAGATAAATCTATCTGTGATTTTTTCTTTATAGTCCATAATCTTTACAACCTAAATAAGAAATGGTATAATAGCTCATATAAAAAGTCGGAGGAAAATATGAAAAATAAAATTTTACTCACGTTAACGATATTTTGTTTTTTTATGGGAAACACGTTTAGAAATAATGCGGAAGAAAATACTTTAACTGATAATTATAGAATATATGAGCCTTTTAACTTATCTGATACTAAAAATATAGAGCTATCTGGAGAATCTGTAATAGATTTTTCAAATGCTAGTCCAACTGAAAATAAATTAGATGGAGTTTATAAAGCAAATTACGCTCTAAAGAGCTCTAATGGTGATAATAGTACAGTTAAGATGGGCATAACATTTAATAGTAGCATAGAAAAATTAAGTGATTTTTCAATTAAAATGGATGGAGCAGATGTTCCATATACCCTTAAATTTTTGAACGATAAATTTAAGTCTCCAACAGGTAGTGAATTTTATAGAGAAATTATAAATAATATTGATTCTCCAACCTATGAACCAGTAAATTTTAAAAAGGAAGATGTAGGAACTCTAAGAAAATTTAATTTAGAATCTAATAACATTGAAAATTTAAAATATGAGATTACAATTAAGTATTCTACAGATAAAACAAAATTATTTTTATCAGGTGGAGAAAATGTAAAGGTTGAAGAAAATAAAAATTCTAAAACTATTGTTTTAACTCATGAATTTAGTGGAAAGAGTAAAACACCAGTTTTATATACAATCGGGAATGATGTAAGCATAAGAACTAAAATTTATTTAGGTGATAAACAAATTAATTCTGGTTATAAAGAAAATATTGAAAAGACATCTATGAATGTTGAGAACTTTTTAAAGAATTTATTTCTAGGGGACATTCCCGATAATGTTAAACAAAGATTCTCAGAAGATAATCTTTATGAGATTTTTGTTGAAAATTTTGATAAAATATTGGGTGGTTCAGGTTATGATAGCCTAGGAGTTTTAAAATCAACAACAGATAAACAAATTGTTGCAATTTTTGAAATTCAAACCGATAGTAAAGTTGAAAAGCATTTAACTGTTGAGTATCCAATATCTTCATCACTAACAACAGTAAATAATATTAATGTAATGAAGCTAAATATAGAAAGTTCTTCATTTTCTACTTTTGATAATTTTAAGAGTTTTAAATATAAGTTTAATGGAAATGAAGATTACAAATATATTATTAATTCAAATTCAAAATATATTAATACAAAAAAAGGTTCTGAAATAACATTAACAAATGCTCCTAATAACCTTATAACAAATTTAATATATAAAGAGAAGTATGTAAAAGGAATAAGTGAAAAAGAAGCAAAATCTTATACTAATCTTGCAATTATAGTAATAGGAATTGTAGAAATTGTTGGTGTGATATATTTAAAAAATTTATATTTTAAAGATAAACAAATTAATAGAAGGAAAAAATAAAATCGAAAATTATTTTCGATTTTATTTTTTTATATTGCATTTGCAACATACATAATCAAAAAATTATTATAATATTATTGTGTAGTTAGGAGGTAGTTATGAGTAAAATAGATTTTGATGATAAATTATATAACATATTAAATGGTAATGAAAAACTATTACAATTTTTTATAAATAATGGTTTTGATCAATTAAAAAACGAAAAAATGTTGAAAACTATGGGTAAAATGGTTTCATTAAATATGGCTTTAAAAGTTAGAGGTATAAATAAGTCAGCATTCGAAGAAAAGTTAGATTTGTTCTTGAATAATGAACATAGTACAGTTGATAAATCTCTTGAAGAAGAAAAAGTTGTAACTGGAGATGTTATTGTTAAAGGTGTTTTACCGTGTCCTTTAAAAATACCAATTATAGAATCTTTTGATAAATTTGTTGAAGAGGAAAAAACAAAAGGTCTGACTATTGGTTATGAATTAAAATCTGCAAATCTAGGTATAGATTGGATTGAAAATGATATAGATTCGGAAGATATTAATAAAGTTGCTGATATAATGATTTCAGCAGGATTTGAATTGTTTTTTGATAAAAACAAATTCGGAAATTTTTTCGAAAAGAATAAATTTTATGTTGAAAATAAGAAGATGAATAAAGACTTTGACAATAAAAAAATCTGTTTAAGAGATCCTAAAAATATTTATAATATTATTGCAGTAGTTCCTTGCGTATTTTTAATAAATGAAAATAATTTAAACGGTAGAAAAATTCCTACTTCATGGGATGATTTGCTTTTTAGTGGAAATTACACTGACAGTGTTGCAATTCCGTTATCTGATTTAGATATGTTCAATGCTTTAGTTGTGAACATTTTTGCAAAATGGGGAATCAAAGGTATTAAAGCGTTGGCAAGAATATATAAAAAGAGTTTACATCCTGCTGAAATGGTTAAGAAAAAAGGTGATTCAAAGAACAATCCACTTGTTAGCATTACTCCATATTTTTTCACACAAATGGTGTCAAGAAGTTCAGCACTTAAGGTTGTTTGGCCAAAAGATGGGGCAATAATAAGTCCTGTATTTATAATGGCTAAAAAAGATAACGAAAAAGCACAAAAAGTAGTTGAATTTTTTAGAAATGAAAATGTTGGAAAATTACTTTCATCAAATGGAAAATTTCCTACTACAATTTATGGGGTAGATAATATGTTGGATGAAGATTTTGGGTTTTTATTCTGTGGCTGGGATTATATTCATAATAATGATATAGTAAAAATTATGAAAGAATCTGAAAGAATTTTTAATGAAGAAATTTTAAAATAGAGGTTTATATGAATTTAGTAGTATTTTCAGGTCCTCCTTCATCAGGAAAGACCAGTGTAATAGTAAAGACAATTGACAACTTAAAAAATAGAGGTATTAAAGCAGGAGTAGTTAAGTTTGACTGTTTATATACTGATGACGATTTAATTTATAAAAAAAATAATATTTTAGTCAGAAAAGGACTATCTGGTGCTTTGTGTCCAGATCACTTCTTTGTTTCAAATATTGAAGAGGTTGTTCAATGGGGAATTAGTAATGAATTGGACATTTTAATAACAGAATCAGCTGGACTTTGCAATAGATGTTCACCATATATTAAAAATATAAAAGCTGTTTGCGTTATTGATAATTTATCTGGTATAAATACACCTAAAAAAATTGGTCCAATGTTAAAAAGTGCGGATTATGTTGTTATAACAAAAGGAGATATTGTTTCCCAGGCTGAAAGGGAAGTTTTTTCTTCAAGAGTTGCTTCTGTTAATCCAAGTTCTATAGTTATGAATATAAATGGACTTACAGGACAAGGAACTTATGAATTAAGTACTTTATTGTATGATGAAAAGAATTCAATAAATACTGTTAATGGTATGGAATTAAAATTTGCGATGCCAACTGCATTATGTTCTTACTGCTTGGGAGAAAAGAAAATCGGAGCAAAATATCAAATGGGAAATATCAAAAAAATGAAATTGGAGGATAAAAATGCGTAATCTAAAAATTGAAAAATTAATTGAAAAATATCCTTTTGTTGAAGTTTTTTTTGAAGAAAATAACTTTGATATTTCAAATAGTAAACATTTATCATTTGCAGAGTATTTACATTCATTTTCTGAAGAAGAAAAAGAAGAACTTGCAATAGATGAAGAATTGCTTTGTGATTCATTAGAAATATATATAAATCAAATGAAAAGTTTTTTAGGACTAGAAGATGATGAAGTAAATTCAATAACTTTACTAGCTGGTACAGATAAATTTGGTAATAAAGAAAATTACGATGAATTTATAGTAAATAAATCAGAAATAATTTCAATAGTTGGTCCTACAGGAAGTGGAAAGTCAAGATTATTAGGAGATATTGAGTGGGTGGCAGATAGAGATACTCCTACTAATAGAAAAATTTTAATAAATGGAAAAGATGCTGATAAGAAATGGCGATTAAGTGCAAATAATAAATTAGTTTCCCAACTTTCCCAAAATATGAATTTTGTTATGGATTTATCAGCATATGAGTTTATAGAACTTCATGCAAAAAGCAGAATGGTTGAAAATGAAGAAGAGATTATTAATAAAATTATTGTAGAAGCAAATAAACTTGCTGGAGAAAAATTTGACTTAAACACTCCTATAACATCATTGAGTGGTGGACAGTCAAGGGCTTTAATGATTGCAGATACAGCTATTTTAAGTTCATCGCCTATTGTTTTGATTGATGAGATTGAAAACGCAGGAATTGATAGAAAAAAAGCATTAGATTTATTAGTTAGTGAAAATAAAATTGTATTAATGGCAACACACGATCCAATACTTGCATTAATTGCTGATAAGAGAATTGTAATAAATAATGGAGCTATTGTTGCGATACATGAAACAACTGAAAAGGAAAAGGAATTACTTATAGAGCTTGAGAAAATGGATAATATTATTCAGGATTTAAGAAAGGAATTAAGATATGGTAACTCACTTTCCAATTTTGAAATAAATTCTAAATGATTGACTTTTTTAATTTGCTGTATTATAATACTTTTATAAAGTATATATTGTACAGTGAAATAGGAGAAAATTATTATGAAATCGAGAACAATTTCTATTTTAAGTATATTTTTGTTTATAATATCATTTTTTCTTTTAGAAAATATAATGTTAAATCAAGAGTTTACATTTAATTATTACAGATATATATTAATTAATATTTTTAGAGTGAATAAGATATTATCACCCCCTGAATATGGTTTGACTCATATATTTTTTTACAGCATATTACTTTATTCGATTTTAAATTTAATTTTCTGTTCAAACAAAATATATTTAATTATAAATCAAATATTTTTGAGTATATATTTTATTCTCAATATATATCCAATAACTATAGGACGTGCCGGTTTTGAAGATAATATTTCAATGATGTATTTTTTTACAAATATATTGATAATAATTTTGCTACATCTTATTAATTTATACCAATTTAAACATCTTAAAAATTAAGTTTTAATAAATAACAGATTTTATATTATATTGAGGTGTTGGTTATGAATATTGCTAAAAAATATTTTATAAATTATTTATGGATTGTAAATTTTGTTATATTTACTTTACTTATGTTTATGTTGGATTATGTCGATTTAAATCATGAGTATATATACAGTATTGATAAATATTTATTTTTAAAGGTTTTGCCTATAATTGATGAATTAAATGGAGGAACATTCATTATAGTATTCATATTATATATGACATTTTCTATTTTGTATAAGATAAATTATAAATTTTTAATTATAAATTTATCCTATGTAATATTTCAATTATTAGCAATATTGTATCCAGTTGTATTTGGGAAAGTTGAATTATTAGGTTCTAAATCAATATTATTGTTTATAATTATAATAATAATTCATTTTATATTGATTTTTATTAATACATTTCTTATAAAATTTAAATATGATTGAATATTTTAAAAGGAGGAATTTTATAATTTCTCCTTTTTTATTGTAAAAATTATGGTATAATAGAATATATCTTTACACATTTTATAAAGATATATTTTTTATTGTGAGGAATATTATGTTTGAACTTTTATCTCCGGCGGGGTCTATGGAATCCTTGAAAGCCGGAATTCAAAATGGAGCAGATGCTATTTATCTAGGTGGTAGCAGTTTTGGAGCAAGAGCTTCTGCAACAAATTTTGACAATGATGAGCTTGTAGAAGCTGTAAAATATGCAAAACTTAGAAATGTAAATATATTTGTTACTGTAAATACATCTATAAAAGAAAAAGAAATTGAAGAATTGATTTCTTATACAGATTTTTTATATAAAATTGGTGTGGATGCAATAATTTTGTCTGATATTGGAGTTGCAGAAGTTTTAAGAAATAGATATCCAAATATGGAACTTCATGCATCAACTCAAATATCTGCACATTCATTAAATGACGTTTTAGAATTAAAAAAAGTTGGATTTAACAGAGTAGTTCTTGCAAGAGAACTTAGTATAGAAGAAATTAAGGAAATCTGTGATAATGTTGATATAGACATTGAGGTATTCATCCACGGAGCTATCTGTGTAAGTTACTCAGGACAATGCCTTATGAGCTCAATGCTTGGAGATCGTTCAGGAAACAGAGGTCGTTGTGCTCAACCTTGTAGACAAAGTTATAAATTGATTAACAAAACAACAGGAAAGGCAATTGATGTAAATGGAAGTTACTTATTGAGTCCAAAAGATTTATGTAGTATAGAAAATATCGAAAAAATATTGGATACGGGTGTTAAATCCTTAAAAATTGAAGGAAGAATGAAAAGACCAGAATATGTAGCAGTTGTTACATCAAGATATAGAAAAACTATAGACAATTACATAAATAATAAAATTACAGATGATAAAAAGGCTTTAAAAGAAGATTTAGAAGCTATTTTTAATAGAAAATTCACATCAGGATACCTTATGAGTAAAAACGGTTCTGATATTATTAATTTAGATAAGCCTAATAATGTTGGAGTTAAAGTAGGAGAAGTTTTAAGTTTCAATTCCAAAAAGAAGAAATTGAAAATAATATTATCCGGTAAACTTTCAAAGGGAGACGGCATTAATTTAGGTGGAGGAGATGTTGGTAGAATAATTAAAAATGGAGAAATTTTTGATTCTGGACTAGCCGGAGAAATTATAGAAATTGATTTTTTAAAAGATATAAAACCCAAAACTCCTGTTTACAAAACTTCTGATAAATTATTGGTAGATAATGCCAATAAATCATTTAGAGAAGGAATTGAGAATAAAAAGATAAATTTAAAATGTGAAATTTTTATTAAAGTTGGACAGAAAGCTAAGTTTATTTTAGAAAATATCGAAGTTTATTCAGACGAAAAAATAGAAAAAGCAAAGAATAAAGAAGTTGAGATTTCTAAGATTGTTGAAAAATTGTCTAAAACTGGAGGAACGCCATATAATTTTGTTTTTAAAAATATTTTTATTGATAAAGATGCCTTTATTCCGGTCTCAGTTTTAAATAATATGAGAAGAAAAGCTATAGTAAAATATGAGGAATATAAACTAGATTTTTCAGAAAAAAGAATCGTATGTCCTTTTAAAAATTTTAGTTATCAAAATGGTAAAAAAGTATTTAATGGAAAGATTACATTAAAAGTACATCAAAATTCTCAACTGGATAAAATTTTAGAATATCCAAATATATCAGAGTTTATAAGAGAAATTTACACTGAGGATTTTAATTTACTTGAAAAATATTATAATAATCTAAAAGCCATTGGAATAAAATTAATTTATAGTGCGTTAGGTGTTATAAGAAATGAAGAGTATTCTGTATTAGAAAAATATTTATCCAAATTAAATGATGAAATTTTTAATAAAGTTCAAATATCAACTTGGGGGTCAAAAAGCTTTTTTAAATCAAAATTTGATACCAAAAAATTCAATATAGATACATATTTTAATATCTATAATTCATATTCATTGAAATTTTTTGAAAAATATTTTAATGCTGAAGATATAACACTTTCACAAGAAATAAATAAATTTGAAATAAAAAACATATTGGATAAATTAAAAGAAAGAAATTCAAATGTTGACATGATAATATACGGCCATACTAGATCAATGCTTACAGAATACTGTGCAATGGGAGTTTTAACAAAGGATTGTCACAAAGATAGACGTTGTGCGGAATGTGCAAGAAGTGATTATGCTTTAAAAGATATGGAAAATAGAGAGTTTAGACTATTTCAAGATATGTTTTGTAGAACTGAAATAAGAAACCATATTGCTCTTGATTTAAGAGCTGATATAAAAGAAATATTTGAATTAGGAGTTGACAGAGTAAGACTTGATTTTACTTATGAAAATTCGATGATGGTCTATAAAATTTTAAATGAATGTATTGATTGTTCAAAATATTCAAGAGAAATAAATGATAGAAATAGATTTAAAGGACACTATATAAATTCAGTTAGTTAGATTTTTAATATTAAATTAACTATAAAAGTAGTAAATTTTTTAATATATATTACTACTTTTTGTTTATTATTGTAAAAAATAAGTATTTTCTAAAAAAATTTTCTAAAACATTGAAAATTAGATAAAATTTTGATAAAATTAATGCTGAGGTATGATGTTACCTTACAAGAACTGATAAATTTTATTAAAAATATATAATATTGTTATTTCTAATAAAAAATAAGGATGTGTGTATGAAAAAAGGTGATATTATTGTTATCTTCACTTTAATCGTTGTATTTTGTCTGTCATTTATATATATAAGTAATAGTTTTATAACAACTGGTGATAAATATATTAGTGTTCAAGTAAATGGAGAAGAGATTAAACAAATCACTTTTGGTAACGAAAAAAAAGTTTATCCTATAAGAACTTCTTTTGGACTTAATATTCTAGAGGTTGATAATGAAAGTGTTAGAGTAATAGAAGCAAGTTGTCCTGATAAACTTGATGTTAAATTTGGTAAAATAAATAAAGTTGGACAGGCAATTATTTGTATGCCTAATAGACTTGTAATACAAATAAAATCAAGAAAAACTAATGATTTGGATGTGGTAAATTAGTGAAAGCAAGAAAAGTAGTTTTAATTTCATTATTTGTTTCAGTAGCTTTAATAGTTTCATTACTAGAATATTATATTCCAATTCCCGTACCAAATGTGAAATTAGGATTATCAAATATAATAATAATAAATTCTATTTTATTATTTGGCTTTAAGGAAGCATTTATTATTTCATTTTTAAAAGCTATTTTATTGGTGATAATTTTAGGAAATCCAATAAGTTTTATATATAATTTTACTGCTGGATTTACAAGTATTATTATTATGTATGTATTAAATAAGTTTTGTAGTAAATTTTTAAGTTTAATAGGAATAAGTGTTTTAGGTTCTGTTTCTCATGTTATGGTTCAAATACTAGTTTCTATGGTTCTTTTAAATTCAAGAACTTTAGTTAATTTTATTCCTATTTTAGGAATGATTGGAATTTTTACAGGCATACTAGTTGGTGTGATTTCAAATTTTATGTATAAAATTGTACGAGGTTATTATGTCAAATTATAGTTATGAAGAATTTTTAAAAGATTTAAATGTATTTTTAAAAAATGAAAAAATAAAAGATAAAGAATCATTTGAAAAAGAAGTTAAAGAAGGAGAAATACCTTTTGCAGATAAAACAATAAGTGAAGTAAATAGATTAAAAAATATTGAATATAAAGATATTGAAACTTTTACTATTTCAATAAATGAATTAAAGGAAACGGATAAGCCTAGAGAGAAACTTTATAAATTTGGTCCTGAAAGTTTATCAGAATATGAACTTTTAGCAATTTTAATTCGAAGTGGTTCAAAAAAAGAAGATGTTTTAGCTCTTTCAAAAAAATTATGGATTTATATGAGTAAATTTCATAGAATAAGTGAGATTACAATTAATGATCTTATGGAAATTGATGGTATTGGATTATCTAAAGCCTGTAGTTTGATTTCCGCTTTAGAGCTTTTTAAAAGATTAAACATGAGAGAATGTGTTGATAATTTTTCATTTTGTTCTCCAAAAAGTGTTGCAGATATATTCATGAATATATTAAGAGACGAAATGAAAGAGCATTTTTACGTCTTATTATTAGATACAAAAAATAAAATAATATCTTGGAACGAAATATCAAAAGGGGATTTGAATTCATCTATCGTTCATCCAAGAGAAGTTTTTAAGTATGCATTGAAATATGGTGCAAATAGTATTATTTGTTTGCACAATCATCCAAGTGGTGATCCTACTCCAAGTTCACAAGACATAGACATAACAAAAAGGTTAGAAGATGTTGGAGATTTGGTTGGAATAAGATTATTAGATCATATTATAATTGGATATAACAAGTATATAAGTTTAAAAGAAAAGGGATTAATGAGATAAGAGAGGTAGAATAATGAGTTTTTCATGGATTTTAGGGGAAGATTTGACTTTAGATTTAGGTACATCTAATACTCTAATTTACTCAAAAAGAAAAGATGGTAAGATTATAGAACCTTCTGTAGTGGCTGTAGATTTAAATAATTATGAAATTGTTGCAGTCGGAGAGAAAGCAAAAAGTATGGAAGGAAAAACTCCTGATAATATTATAACTTTATCACCAATAAAGGGTGGAAAAATAATAAATTTTGAGATTGCACAAGTAATGCTTACTAATTTATTAAAAAAAGCAAAATCAAATTTTTCAATTTTTCATCCTAAAGTATATATAGCGATATCTAGTGGAATATCCGAAGTTGATAGAAGAGCTATCGAAGATTGTGTAATATATTCTGGAGCTAGAAGTGTTGAATTTATTCCAAGTGCCGTAGCAACCGCAATAGGAATGGGACTTCCTGCTTTAGAGCCATCAGGTAGCATTATAGCTAATGTAGGTGGTGGAACAGTTGACGTTTCACTAGTAAGTTTAGGAGGAGTTGTTGCAACTAAGTTTGTAGATATTGGGGGAGATTTAGTTGATTATGATATTATAAATATTGTTAAAAATAAATATGATCTCATGATAGATAAAGAAACTGCTGAATATATAAAGATTAACCTTTCGTCATTTATCACTAGCAATATTACTAATAATTTATCAATATTTGGGAGAGATATAAATAGTGGAATGCCTAGAAATGCAACAATTTATGGGAAAGATATAACATCTTCTTTATTTCCGCTTTTTAATGCAGTTGCTGATGCAATCAAAGTTATATTAGAAAAAACACCACCATCAATGACTGGTAACGTCTTAAGGAATGGGATTTTTTTAACGGGAGGATGTTCCAAAATTAATGGATGTGTTGAATATTTACAAAATGAATTGAGGATAGCTATTAACGTCGTTGATAATCCATTGACTTGTACTTGTGCTGGAGCTAGTATACTAGCAAGTGAATTAAAAGTTAAAAATAATAGGAGAAAAAGTAATGAATAGATTTAGAAATATTAAAGCACGTAAAAAGAAGATATCTTTTTTCACCACTATAATTATTTTAAGTTCTATTATTTTTTTCAGTAATAATTCTTCTATTATGAATATTGGTGAAAATGCGATAGGAACAGTTACAAATTCAATTTCAAGAATAATTTATTCATCAATTGCTAATTCAAAGGAAGTTTTTAAAAATATTTTTGGATCAAAAGCAATTAGAGAAGAAAATGAAAAACTAAAAGTTGAGAATGCAGAACTTAAAGAAAAAGCGACAAATATGGAGAATATAATTGCTAAAGAAGAATTTCTAAAAAATGAATATAATCTATATATGAAAAATAAAGAAAATCTTTTAAGTGCTAATGTAATTGCTTTAGATAATAATAATCTATTTGTAAGATTTAATATTAATAAAGGTAGTAAAGATGGCGTGAAAGTTGGAGATATTATTGTACAGGGAACTGTAGGGGACGAAAATAACACTTATATTAAGGCTGTCGTTGGAAAAGTTATAGAAGTGGGATACAACTGGAGTAAAGTTTCTAGTTTAGTTGATTCTGCAAGTAATGTTTCTTTTAATGTTGTAAGAACTCAATCTTTTGGTGCTATTAATGGTCAAGAAAATGATTTTCTATCTGGGTTTATGTATAAATCAGATGCAGATGTTGTTGTTGGAGATAAGTTAGTAACTTCTGGAAGAGGTGGTGTATTTCCAAGTAATCTATATATCGGTGAAGTTACAGAAGTAAAAACTTCAGAAAATAATTTAGAAAAAAAGATAAATGTAAAATCTCCAGTAGATTTTACAACTTTATTTAGAGTTTTCGTATTAAAAGGAAATGGTGATAAGAATGAATAGATTAAAAATTGTATTGTTGTTTTTTGCTAGTATTATGATACAAACTGCTATATTGCCAAATTTTAGTATTTTTAACTCAAAAGCAAATATGAGTCTAGCACTTGTTGTAGCAATAGCTATGAATTATGGATCATATATATCAGGTTATTCAGGAATTGTTCTTGGTTTTCTGGAAGATATTTTATTCTCAAAATTGATTGGAATTAGAGCATTAATTTATTATATGATAGGATTTATAGTTGGATATAATGAAGATTCAATTAATAAAGGAGATATACGTTCAGGTTCCATAATTACAGTAGTAGCAACTTTGTTTTATTGGATTATGAATACTATAATTAATATGATTCTTGGAAATTCATCTTCAGTAGAACTTTTAAATTATTTAAAAGGTCCAATAATTATTGAATTAATTTTGAATGTTTTATTATACTTGATATGTAATTATTTGTTGAGAAAAGTATTCAAAAAGAGAAAATTTAGATTTTAGTAGGTACTTATATGAAAATTTTTGATAAGAATAAATTAGAAAAGATTAATGATAGACAATTAAGATATAAGATAGTTTATTCAATTTTATTTATTTTGATGTCTGCACTAGTTCTCAAATTATTTCACTTAACAATTATAAATGGTAATGACTATAGAGATAAAGCAGATAATAATAGACTTAAAGATGTAAAAATAACTGCCCCTAGAGGAAATATTTATGATAAAAATGGAAAGTTGTTAGCAGGAGTAAAAACTAGTCCAGCTGTTCAAATTTTAAAAGATGAATTTAATAGACTAAATAAAGATGAAAAAGCAAATAAGATTGAAGAACTAATTAAAATACTTAATAAAGATGGTGCTAGTTGGGATACTGATGATTATTTTTTAGGAATTAATTACTTTGTATATTCTTCAGATTTAGATTATTTTACTGAATTAAAATCTCCAAAAGAGAAAGTACTTGATATTATTATGGAAAATAATTTAGTAGAAGATATTTTAAAACTAAAAATTGAAAAAAATTCATCATCAGAATTTTCTTACTATATAATTAAAAAAGTTATTAGAGATTTACAACTTAAAGGAATATATGTTCCAAGTGATTTTTTTGATGTAGATAGTGGAGAAATTACTTTTACTAAAGGTACAAAATATGATGAATATGCAAAAGGAAAAGATCTTTCTAAAGGTATTTATTCTCATGTTGCATCATTAGTAAAAGATGATAAATCAATAATAAGAAAAATACTAGATCAACCTTTGGCAAGAAAATTAGTTTATGATGAATTAAAAAATAGAAATCTTTTAAATAATATTGAATTAAAACCATTAGTTGATTTAAATAGATATAATTTATTATTAATTAAATCTGAATTAAATAAACAAAATTCTAAGGTAACAATGGAGACAAGTGCAAAAGATGATTTTTACAATATGGTTAGAAAGTTTACTATGGATAAATTATTGAGCTATGTCAAAGTTGATAAAAATGGTAATAAAATCATTCCTGCAGAAATATTATTAAAAAAATTAGAAGAAAAAGGTATAGATGCAAATGTTGATTATACTCTTGTTAAAGATGAAAAGGATAAGGAAGTAGTTCAATTTAATTATAAAGATAATTCTAAAAATGATGTAGAACCTTTAACTCATCTAATTTCTATTGCTGAAGATAATAATATACTCTATGATTTTGTTCTATCAGATGAAATAAAAACTGTTGCTCAAGAAGTAAATACAGAAAACAATATAATTTTAAAAATTTCAATAACTAGTAAATCATTTGACTATGTTTATAATATAAATCGTACAGAAATAAAAAATAGATATAAAATTAAAGATGATTATACTGCTGAAAGTTTATTTGAAATTTTAAAAAAGACATATTCTATTGAAAATTTAGATGATTATAATGCATATAGTTATTTGGTTTTAAATAGAAAAGTAGAGTTACAAGGAGATAAAGCATATATTCCTATAACATTAACATATGGTATTTCTGAACCCTGTATTTCCCATATAAAAGAAAAATTTGAGAATAACAATGGGTTTACGGTTTCAATGGAACCTATAAGGTACTATCCTAACGGAGAAATGGCTTCACATATCTTAGGATATATTGGAAAAATATCACAGCAAGATGAAATTGAAAAATATAGTAAAGATAAGGGTTACTCTTCTGATAGTTTCATTGGAAAAACGGGAGTAGAAGAAAGTCAAGAAGTTTCTTTAAAAGGACAAGATGGATTTAAGAAAGTTATGGTTGATAATAGAGGGAATAGAACAGAAACTATTTCTGAAACACAAGCTATTCCTGGAAAAAATGTTTATTTATCAATTGATTCAGATTTACAAAAGGTAGCAGAAGAGTCTTTAAAACGTACTTTAGAATCTATAAGAAATGGAAGTGAATATAAAAGTAAGTGGGGAAGCTATAGACCTAATGAAAGTCATAAAAATGCAACAAGTGGAGCGGTTGTAGTTCTCGATGTAAAAACAGGAAAAGTGTTAGCTCTTGCAAGTTATCCTTCCTATGATCCAAATCTTTTTGTAACTGGAATTTCAAATAGTGATTGGATAAGTTTGTTTCCTGAAGATCCAAGAGATTTTCTTGCTCCAAGACCTCTGTATAATATAGCAACTCAAAGTATTTCACAACCAGGTTCTACTTTTAAATTGGCAACTGCTTTAACAGCGCTTGAAAAAGGATTGAATCCTAATGAAAACATTAACTGTCAAGGTGTAATGGATGTTGGGGATACTAAATTTGGTTGTTGGATTTGGAATCAATATAAAAAAACTCATGGTAATGAAAATTTAAGAACAGCATTAAGAGACAGTTGTAACTATTATTTTTACGCTTTAGCTTTAGGAGAAAACCCAAAATCAAATAAAAAAACTGGAACTAAAGTTACAATAGAAGATTTATCAAAAACAGTAAAAGAATTGGGACTTGGTGAAAGAACAGGAATTGAAATTAATGTACCTAAAGAAAGTAAGGGTGTTGTTCCTGATTCAAATACTAAGAAATCTTTAACAAAAATTATGTTAAAGCAAAAACTCGAAAAAGAAATTGATAAATATATATTGGATGGAAAAAATAAAGATGACTATGATTTTACTAAAATTATTGATACTATTGTAAGTTGGGCTGATGAAGATACTGTTCCATCAAGAACTGAAGTGATTAAAAGATTAGAAAAATTAGAATTAAAAGCAGAAGAAACTGTTTCTAATTCAAAAACTACTCTAGCTGATATGATAAAGTTTGATTATTTAAATCAAGCTTCTTGGTCTAATGCAGACTCTTTAAATACAGTAATTGGACAAGGTCAAAATGCATATACTCCAATTCAAATGGCTAGATATATGGCGATGATATCAAACGGAGGTCAGAAGATAAAAACATCTGTTATTGAAAAAATAGTAAGTTATGATAATAAGACAGTTTCATTTCAAAATAATCCTGAAACTGAAAAATCTAGTTTTAATCCTAAAAATCTAAAGTATATTTTGGAAGGTATGAATATGGCATCTAAGACTTCAGAAAATTCTAAAATATTTAAAAATTTACCAATTGAAATTGGAACAAAAACAGGTACTGCACAAAAAAGTGGAGTAAATCCAGTTACTGGACAAGCATATGATAACTATGCATGGAATGTTTCTTTTGCACCTTATAATAAACCAGAAATTGCTATTGCAACAGTAATATTTCAAGGTGGAGCTGGAGCTTATTGTGGTCCAATTGTTAGAGATATAATAGGGCAGTATTTAGATAGTAAATCGGAATCAGGTGAAAATATTAATCATGATAAGAAAAATGACAATAATTCAGGAAATGGTGACAATTTAGTCGGAGATTAGTAAAAAAGTATTGAATTTTTGATAACTTTGATATATAATGTATTTGACTAAATAAACTAGGAGGTTTTATATGAAACTCAAAAAGACTTTTGCGGCACTTTTAGTTGGCGCTATGATCTTAACAGGTTGCTCTTCTAAACCTAATGAATCAAAAGACACAAAGACAGAAGAAAAAAAAGAAAACACTAAAAAACCAATTAAGTATGCTATGGTAACAGATACTGGTGGTGTAAATGATCAATCTTTTAACCAATCTGCTTATGAAGGATTAAAAGAATTAGAAAAAGAAGGTATAATTGAAAAACCTACTTATGTTGAAAGTAAACAAGCTTCTGATTACAAAACGAACTTAGAAACTTTACTTGATGCTAAAAATGATTTAATTGCTGGAATTGGATTTGCGCTAGCAAAAGATATTGAAGCTGCTGCAAAAGCTAATCCTGATCAAAAATATGTAATCATTGATTCTTCTTTTGAAAACACACCAAAGAATTTAATTGGAACAATATTTGCAGATAATGAAAACTCATTTTTAGTTGGATATTTAGCTGGAACATTAACTACTTCAAATAAAGTAGGATTTGTTGGTGGTATTACATCTCCATTAATCAAAAAATTTGAAGCAGGATTTAGAGCGGGTGTTGAACTTGCTGCAAAAGACAATAACAAAAAAGTAGAAGTTGTTGCTCAATATGCTGAAAGTTTTGGTGATGCTACTAAAGGTAAAGCTATTGCAAATAGCATGTACTCATCAGGTGTTGATATGATTTTCCATGCATCAGGTGGAACTGGTAATGGAGTAATCGAATCAGCCAAAGAAAACAAAAAATTTGTTTTTGGTGTAGATAGAGATCAATCTTACTTAGCACCAGAATATGTTGTAGCTTCTACAATCAAAAAAGTAAACGAAGCTATTAAGAGTGTTGGAAAAGATTTATATGAAGGAAAATTCAGAGGTGGAGAAACTATTGAATTTTCACTTAAAACAAACGGTGTTGATGTTGCATATGGAAAAGAAGATCAATTAAAGATTAAAATTCCTGATGAATTAAAACAAAAAATTGAAGAATTAAAGAAGAGCATTGCAGATGGTAAAATTACTGTACCAACTGAAGTAAAATAAATTATCAACAAAAAGGAAGCGGAAGCTTCCTTTTTTAATTAAAATGATTATATTAATATTTACCTTTTGCTATTATTATTATATAATATTATTGTTAAATAAAAATAAGGAGACTATTTTATGAAAAATGAATTAATACTTGTTGTTGATTTTGGAGGACAATATAACCAATTAATTGCTAGAAGAGTTAGAGATCTTAATGTATATTGTGAAGTTGTTCCTTACAATAAAGCAGTTAATGAAATAAATACAAAAAAACCTATCGGTATAATTTTTACAGGCGGCCCAAATAGTGTTTATGACGAAAATGCGCCAAAAATTGAAAAAGAAATTTTTGAATTTAACATACCAATCTTAGGATTATGTTATGGAATGCAATTAATATCTCAAACATTTGGTGGAGTTGTTGAAAAAGCTGACAAAAAGGAATTTGGAAAAACTTTGTGCATCAAAGATAAAAATTCAAAACTTATTTCAAATATGAAATCTGAAACAACTGTTTGGATGAGTCATCAAGATCAAGTTGTAAAACTTCCCGAAGGATTTGACTGTATTCAACATACTGATACATGTCCTTATGCTGGAATAGAAAATGAAGAAAAGAAAATTTATGCAGTTCAATATCATCCAGAAGTTAATCACTCAGAAGAAGGAAAAGAATTAATAAAATCATTCCTTTACGATATTTGTAATGCAAGTGGTGATTGGACAATGCAAAACTTTATGAATGAACAAATACAAAAAATAAAACAAACTGTAGGAGATAAAAAAGTTTTATTAGCTCTTTCAGGAGGTGTTGACTCTTCTGTTTGTGCATCATTACTTTCAAAAGCTATTGGAAGCCAATTAACTTGTGTATTTGTTGATACAGGACTTATGAGAAAAAATGAAGGTGATGAAGTAGAAGAAGCTTTTAAAAATGATGAATTAAATTTTGTAAGAGTAAATGCAAAAGACAGATTTTTAGAAAAGCTTAAAGGAGTTACAGATCCTGAACAAAAAAGAAAAATAATTGGAGAAGAATTTATTAGAGTTTTCGAAGATGAAGCTAAAAAAATTGGTCAAGTAGATTACTTAGCTCAAGGAACAATATATCCGGACGTTATTGAGTCAGGTCTTGGAGATGCAAAAGTTATAAAATCACATCACAATGTAGGAGGACTTCCGGATGTTGTAGATTTTAAAGATTTGATAGAACCTTTAAGAGATTTATTCAAAGATGAAGTAAGAAGATTAGGTTTAGAACTTAAAATGCCTGAATATTTAGTTTTCAGACAACCATTCCCAGGACCTGGTTTAGGAATAAGAGTAATGGGCGAGGTTACTGAAGAAAAATTAGAAATACTAAGAAATGCCGATGCAATATTTAGAGAAGAAATAGCAAAAGCAGGAGAAGATAAAAATATAAGCCAATATTTTGCAGTTATTACAAATAACAAAACTGTTGGGGTAATGGGGGACTTTAGAACATATGATTACACTCTAGCCCTAAGAGGAGTTACAACAACAGACTTTATGACAGCCGACTGGGCGAGAATCCCTTATGAAGTACTTGACAGAGTTTCCATAAGAATAGTAAATGAAGTAGAGAATATAAACAGAATTGTCTATGACATAACAAGCAAACCACCAGCAACAATCGAGTGGGAATAAAGCGAAAATCCTCATAAACGGCTTAAAATCCATGCTTATAGCATGATGAAATGAGCGGTTGGGGCAAAATTAGGTAAAAATTTCAAAAAGAATAAATCCAATAATAGCTCAAAGTGGCTTTACAGATGGATAAAAAAATTAGACCGTAGCTTAGTCGTTACAGTCTTTTTGCATTTGTCAAATATGAATACTCCTTTTGAATATAAAGTTTTATCTTGGCAAAAAATATAGACTTTCAAAATTTTCTGTAATGTGATAAGGCATATGTTACAGAAATAAATAAAAAAAGAGAGAACTTCTGATACAATGTTTTAAAGCAAAAAAACTACAGTATCGGAAGGAGTTCTCTCATGAAAATTATAACAGAAGAAATGCGTTTTCGCCAGCGTTTATGTGAATATGCTATTAAATATGGAGTAACACGTGCAGCAAGACGATATCAAACAAATAGACAGTTTGTGTATCATCAGTTAAAAAAATACGACGGAAATGTTCGTAGCCTCGCATTTAAGAGTAAACGACCGCATTATAGTCCAAATGCTCATACAGAGGAAGAACTTGCCTTAATCCGTCGAATACTGAAGCGTAACGGAATATATGGGTTGGCAGAAGTATATGTTAGAAGCATAAAATGCGGATATAAAAGAAGCTTTGGAAGTATGTGCAGACAGATACGAAAAAAAGGATACAAGAAGCCTACAATCCATAAAAAGAGCTACTGTAAATATGAGCGTATGGAGGGTTAAATATCCTGGAGATAAAGTTCAAATAGACATAAAGTATGTGCCAAATGAATGTATCCGCTTTCCAAGTTATGGACATAGATACTATCAGATTACAGGGATAGACGAGTACAGTAGGAAACGTATATTGAAAATAGTAAAAGAAAAGAGCACCTACGAAACAAGTAAATACCTATAAATACCTAAAAGAACTAGAAAGTAGAGTGGGATTTCCGATTCGAATGATCCAAGTAGATAACGGACCTGAGTTTGTAAACGATGGAGAACGAACAGAGCTTGAAAGTGCGTTTGAGAAGAGTGCAAAGGCATTGCATATGTTATTGCAAAGGACAAGACCCTATTCTCCATGGCAGAATGGGAAAGTAGAACGAAGTCATAGAGAAGACGGTAAGATTCTTTATAACAGGAAAGTCTTCACAAGCGAAAAAGAACTTATAAAGCAGGTAGCCAAGCATGAAGCGAGATATAATAAGACAGCAAAGGCCGTACTAAATTTTAAGAGCCCAAATAAAGTTGTATCAGAATACTTCTCAAAGTGTAACATATGTCTTGACAATTAAGACGAATACGACAATAAAATGTCGGTTTATATTTTATAAATATCTTCAATGCGATATAATATATTACATTGGAGGATAGTTGCAATGAACAAATATACTGATACAATTGCAAAAGAAATAGTATCTTTCCTAAATAGTAGTGGTGGAACAATTCTTATCGGTGTAAAAGATAATGGAACTATAATTGGTGTGAACAAAATTGATGAAGTTCTTAGAAAAATATCCGATATCATAACAAGCCAAATTGAACCGAATCCTAAAGATGAAATTAAATCAGAGCTTCAATTTGATGAAGGAAAAACTATCATTGCAATTCATATAAATAAAGGTCACAATCATATTTATTGTCAAAAAAATATGGATTTTCTTCTGCTGGATGTACCATAAGAATAGGTACAACTTGCAAAGAGATGACCTCTGACCAGATTTAAATTAGATATGAGAAAAAAATTTATAGACACTGAATATATGCTTAAGAAAAGATCGAATTCATCGGATTTATCATTTAGAGAACTTAAGATATATTATTCTGAAAAAGGATACAATTTAGAAGATAAATCTTTTGAAACGAATTTAAATTTAAGAAATGAAGCTGGAGAATATAATTTATTGGCAGAATTATTATCGGATAAAAATAATATTCCGTTTATTTTTGCAAAATTTAAAGGGAAAAATAAGGCATCAATCTCTGAACGAAGTGATTACGGTTATGGCTGTATTTTAACGACCTATGGGAAAATAAGAAACAGGTTGCAAGCAGAGAATATATGTATTTCTGATACGACGGTTAGACCAAGAAAAGATATTTATCTATTTGATTTTGATTGTGTTAATGAGGCAATTCTTAATGCTTTAGTTCATAATGATTGGACTGTTACAGAACCTCAGATTTCGATGTTTCATGATAGGTTGGAGATTCTTTCTCATGGAGGTCTTTCTGGTGGAATGACAGAAAAGGAATTTTTTGATGGAATAAGTAAACCTAGAAATGCCACATTGATGAGAATATTTTTGAATATGGGTCTGACAGAACATACATGGTATGGTATTCCAACGATTGTAGAAAAATACGGAAAAGAAGTTTTTGAAATTCAAAGCAATTATATTAGGTGTACTATTCCTTTTGAAAAAGAAGTAATTGACCAAATAGACAAGAAAAAATGTCGTTTTGAACAAGACTGAAAAGAAAGTGATAGAAATCTTGATTGAAAATCCGAGCGTAACATCAGTTGAACTTGCAGAAATAATAGGGGTAACAAAGAGAACCATCGAAAGAACATTTAAATCTTTGCAGGGAAAAAAAGATGATAGAAAGAATTGGCTCAAAGAGAGATGGAAATTGGATTGTGGTTAGGTGAGGAATAATTATGAAAATTGGCAGAAATAATCCTTGCCCATGTGGAAGTGGGAAAAAATATAAAAAATGTTGTTTGAAAAAAGAGAGAAATTTTCTTATTGGAGAAGATTTATTTTACAGTCAAATTGAGCCACTATATAAAAATGTTAAATTTGATATAAATCGATTTTTAGAATTTGAGATATCTTTGCCTTTTCAATTAGCTTTGGAAGATAAAAGTTTATTTAGTTTTAAAAAAGAAAACTGTATACTGCATTATTTTTATAAAATACGTGAACGTGAAGAAGTTATGATGGAGCATAAGGATTTACCTGTAAAAAAATATTATACTTCTGTTATTGTTGCGATAAGTTATAATTTCAATATATACAAAGAAGAAGCTTATGAAAATATACAAAATAAATTGTTTGATTACTCATTAGAAGAGCTTAATAAACAAATTATAGCTTATACGACTTGTGCAAAAGATGATAGGTGCTTCAGAGTGACTAAAGAGATGCTTTTTCCTATAGTAGTTATGAATTTAGTAAATCTAGAGGAAATAAAAAATGAGGAAAGTATATTTATGCTTCATATGGATGTACCATATAAGAAAGAAAGTTTAAAGCAAGAAAATATTTATGAGTGTCTCAGAATTTATAATATTTATAATGAAAAATTAAACCCTTTGATACATTCAGAATCGTATGTTTTAAAAGCTAGGAGGAAATTTAGAGAGGGATTCTATGATGAGGCTGTTATAAGTATTCAGACGAGTATTGAGATTTTAATTAGAATCATTTATAGAGAAGTCTTAATTTGTTCAGATATAAGCGAATTAGATATAGAGAAGATACTTGAGGATGAAAGCTTTATGAGTATAGTAAAAAAGAAATTAGCAAAATACATTGGTGGGATATGGGATATAACTAGAAAAGAAACACCAATTTGTAATTGGTATAACAACACTTATAAAATGAGGAATAAAATTGTTCATGGTGGATATTTCCCAACCTTCAATGAAACGGATATAGCGATAAGTGCAGCAATGGAATTTAGAGAATATATTTTTAAGAGAGTAAGGGAAAAGAAAAAAGTATACTCTAAATTAAATGAATATTTCAAATAAAATATAAATTTTGATCTGAAAAATAAATTTCTGCTTGCAATATGCTTGCAAAAAATTAGATAAACAGAAATAAAACGGATAATAAGGCCAAATTTGATAACAAAAACATTGATTTTATGCCATTTATATAAAACAACATCAATGGATATATCGAGTGGGAATAATATTAAAAAAGAAATATTTTGAGGAAAATTAATGGATATTAGTAAAGATAGAATTCGTATTAGAAATTCTGTTATAACAGATTGTGAGCAACTTGCTGAATGGTGGAATGATGGTAAAGTTATGGCTCATGCTGGATTTCCAAATGGATTAGGTATAACTTTAGATAAAATCAAGAGCCAAATTTTACAAGAAAGTGATGAGAATGGACGTACACTTATAATTGAATATGATAATATGCCAATAGGAGAAATGAATTACCGAAATATACAAGATTACAAAGTAGAAATTGGCATTAAAATATGTAATCCCAACTATCATGAAAAAGGACTAGGGAGAGTGATTTTAAGTCTTTTTATAAAAGAGCTGTTTACTATGGGCTTTAAAGTGATTATTTTAGATACTAATGTTAAAAATAAAAGGGCTCAGCATATTTACGAATTATTAGGATTTAAAAAAATAAGAATTAATTCTGATTCCTGGAAAGATCAATTAGGAAATTTACAGTCATCTATTGATTATGAATTAATAGAAGATAATTTTAACGATTATTCTTAAAGTATGATAAATTAAATAGTATTAATAGAAATAATATAGAGAAAATTAGTAAAATTTTCTCTTTTATTCATTTTTCGTTTTAGTAATTATTTTTTTGAGGAATGAAAAGGCGGTGATAGAATGAGAATACTTTTAGCTGAGGATGAAAAAAGGATGGCAAGGGCACTTGTAGAATTGTTGAAGCAAGAGAAATATGATGTAGATCATATGGAGGATGGTGATTCTGCACTTATGGCTCTAGAAAGTGGAATATATGATATTGCCGTACTTGATGTTATGATGCCAGAAATGAATGGATTTGAAGTTGCAAAAAGAGCGAGAAAAAATGGCATTAAAACTCCAATTCTAATGTTAACAGCAAAGAGTCAGTTGGATGATAAAGTTGAAGGGCTTGATAGCGGTGCTGATGATTATTTAACAAAACCATTTCAAACTAAAGAACTATTAGCTAGGATTCGTGCATTGGGGAGACGTTCTTCTTCATTTCAAGAAGATATTTTAAAATATGGAGATCTTACTATAGATAAAGCAACTGCAATGTTAAATTGTGATACTACAGGTCAAAATGTTAGATTAAGCGAAAAAGAGTTGCGTATTTTAGAGTATATGTTTAATAATAATGGTCAAATTATGACTAGAGAGCAATTTGCAGTGAAAATATGGGGATTTGAAAGTGAAACTGAATATAATAATGTGGAAGTATATATGTCATTTACAAGAAAGAAACTTGCATTTGTAGGCTCAAAAGTAGAAATTAAAGCTGTTCGTGGTTTAGGATATGAATTGAGGGAAAAAGATGTTTAGTAAATCTAGAAAAAAGATAATATTATCAATTATGGGCTCAATTATTATCTTATTTGCAGTAACTTTGTCAGTAATTTTATTGGCTAGTTTTAGAGAGATTAGACAAAAAAATTTAGATATGTTAGAACGATATGTTGAGGATTATTCCATAGATAACAAAGAAAAAAATAGAAATAAAAAAGATTTAGAGTTAGAAAAAAATCCTAATAAAAATTCAGATTATCAATTGTCAACTTTTTATTCGGTTGCAATTTCAAACAATGGTTCAGTACTTTCTGTAGATAATGGAAATAAAGAGTTGTATAACAATGATAAACTAACACAGATTGCAAAGAGCATTTTAGATGAGAAAAAACATTCAGGAAGAACTAGTAATTTATCTTATGTCGTAAAAGATAAAAATGGATATACTCTTGTTGCATTTATGGATAACACTGTTTCAGAAGCTGGATTAAGAACTATGCTTCGATATGTTTTGATTGTAGGATTTACTTCAATTATAGGAATGTTTTTATTATCATTACCATTGTCAAAACGTATTATAAAACCACTTGAAGAAAATGATCGTAAACAGAAACAATTTATATCCGATGCTAGTCATGAATTAAAAACCCCGGTTGCAATTATAGGAACAAATACAGAATTACTTTCTCGAGAAATTGGTAATAATGAATGGCTTGAAAATATTAAATATGAAAATGAGCGAATGGGTATTCTTATAAAACAACTTTTAGATTTATCACATGCAGAAGATGTGATTGTTTCTATGGAAAATATAAATTTTTCTAGGATTATTTTAGGAGAAATATTAGCTTTTGAAAGTTTTGCTTTTGAGAAAGGAAAAGAATTTATAATAGATATTGACGAAGATGTATATTTAATTGGAAATCAAATACAACTTAAACAGCTTGTATCTATCTTATTAGATAATGCGATTAGGCATTCTTCAGGAAAAAATATTAATATAAATTTAAAAAGAAAAAATAATACTATTGAGTTAAATTTAATCAATGATAGTAATGAAATTCCACAAGAAAAACTTAATCATATCTTTGATCGATTTTATAGAGTTGATGAAGTTAGAAATAGTGAAGATTTACATTATGGGATAGGTCTTTCTATTGCAAAAGCTATTATTGAAAAACATGGTGGAAATATAGAGGTTTTAACAAAAAATGGAAAATTTAAACTTATTATTAAATTTTTTATAAATAATTAAAAATTTCAATCTTATTTCAATAAAACTGCTTTATAATAAACTCATAAAAAATAAGGAGGTAAATATTATGAAAAAGTTTAGAAATAAGAAATTAATAAGTTTGCTTGCAATTTTATTAGCAACAGCTTGTGGTTTTGGGTTATACGCCTATAATATAAAAACATCAACAAACAACACTGAAGAGGCAGTAAAAAATGAAAATGGTGCTCCACCTGATGGTGGTGGAGGTCCAGGAGGCGGTCCTCCAGGACAAAGTAGTTCAGATATTACTTATACTGGAGCAGTAGAGATTTCTTCTAGTGAAACTCAAACAGATAAAACTTACTCTAGTACAAGTAGTGATGAGAATGCTTTGCTTATAAAAACATCAGAAGAAGTTACAATCAATAATCCAACAGTTACAAAATCTGGAGATTCTGATGGTGGAGATAATAGTAATTTCTATGGATTGAATGCAGGTATTTTAGTTAAAGATGGGTCTAAGACAACTATAACAGGTGGTACTATTAATACTAGTGCAAATGGTGCTAATGGAGTTTTCAGTTATGGAGGAAATGGTGGAAATAATGGTGCTGAAGGTGATGGAACTACAGTAACTATTCGTGATACCAAGATAGTAACAACTGGTGGAGGATCCGGTGGTATTATGACTACGGGTGGTGGTACAACTTATGCTTATGACTTAGATATTACTACTAGCGGGCAATCATCAGCTGCAATAAGAACTGACAGAGGTGGTGGAACCGTAGTTGTTGATGGAGGAACATACACTTCTAATGGTTTAGGTTCTCCTGCAATTTATTCAACAGCTGATATTACAGTATCAAATTCAACTTTAACTTCAAATCTTTCAGAAGGAGTTTGTATTGAAGGATTAAATTCAATTACTTTGAATAATTCTAATTTAACTGCGAATAACACTAAAAGAAATGGAAATGCAAAGTTTTTAGATAGTATAATGATTTACCAATCAATGTCTGGTGATGCTGCAAGTGGTACAAGCCAATTTACGATGAATGGTGGAAGTCTAACTAGTAAAAGTGGACATGTATTTCATGTAACTAATACTAATTCAATTATTACATTAAAAGATGTAAAAATTGATAATCAAGATTCAGAAAATATTTTGTTATCTGTATGTGCTGATGGATGGAGTGGAGGAAGCAATATTGCAACATTAAAAGCCTCTTCTCAAACACTTACAGGAGCAATTAAGGTTGGTAGCGATTCAAGTCTTACATTAGAAATATCTGATAATTCTACTTTTGAAGGTTATATAGATGGAAAAATAACAAATGCAGAAGGTAGTTCAGTATCAACAGATGTAGGAAAAGTATCTGTAACACTTGATAGTTCTAGTACATGGACATTAACTGGAGATAGTTATGTTACAGAATTTAATGGAAATCCTGAAAATGTAATAAGTAATGGATATACTTTATATGTTAATGGAGTTGCATTAACAGGTGTTAAATAAAATACTAGTTTAGTAACTAAGGTTAGGGAGTAAACTTTAAAAGTACTCCCTAATTTTTTTAATTTTTACTTTCTAATCTTAGTTACTAAACTCAAAAAAGTAAGAGAATCACCGTTAAGACTAAAGATAGACAAACCATTTTTTTGCATGTCTATGACGTCAAATCTCAAATTTTTTAGTGATACAGCTACAATAAAAATGGTCTTAGTATTTTAAAAATTTTAGTGAAATAAGTTGAAATTTAAGGATAGCTATGATAGTATATAAATTAGAACGGACTGTTTGAAATATTTGTTCTAAAAAATATTTATAAGTAATATATTTTATATAGATTAAGAGAATCCATACACAAAGTTATTCACACATTTTAGGAGAATGAGCAGCATGATGCTTTATTGATTTTGTTAAAATTATAGTTTAATTTTTTACATTTTTTTTAATGTTATTTATTAGCTTAATTTTAACATTATATAGTAATTATTTAATTTTAAAAGATGACAAGAGTTGTTCTAAAAGCATACTGCACCACTCTTTTTAATAATATGTTTAAAATATAACAAGGAGGATATTATGAAAGAATTCTGGTCTTATGATTTAGATGATATATTAAAACGATTAAAAACTAATAAATCTGGATTATCAAGTAAAGAAGCAGAAGAAAGAATTGATAAATATGGACAAAATATTTTTGATGAAAAGAAATCATCTTCAAAATTAGGTATATTCATAAATCAATTCAAAAGTCCTATAATTATGATATTAATTTTTGCAGCAATATTATCTATGTTTTTAAAAGATTATTCTGATGGTATTATCATACTAATCATTATTATGATTTCTGCATTTTTAAGTTATAGTCATGAAAGTAAAGCTAATAACGCAGTAAAAAAACTTCTTTCTTCTGTAAGCGTAAAATCTTCTGTTTTAAGAGATGGGAATTTTGAAGAAATAGACAATGCAATGTTGACAATAGGGGATATAATAAATATAAAAACTGGTGATATGATTCCAGCTGACTGTCTACTTATAGAAGAAAATTCACTTTCAATGGATGAATCAAGTTTAACTGGCGAAACTTTTCCCGTTGAAAAAATTATACAAAAATTACCTTGCAATACGGGACTTTCTGATAGGAAAAATTCACTTTGGATGGGGACTCATGTCATAAGCGGATCAGGTATGGCAGTAATAGTAAATCTAGCTAAAGATTCAGAGTTTGGAAAAATTACTTTATCTTTGAATAAAAAAGATTCTGATACAGACTTTGAAAAAGGCATAAGAGATTTTGGTAACTTGATACTTCATGTTACAACTTTATTAATTGGTATTATATTCTTATTTAATATAATTCTGAATAAATCTTTTTTAGAATCTTTTATGTTTGCATTAGCTCTTTCAGTAGGATTAACTCCTCAAATGCTACCTGCTATTATAAGCGTAAACTTATCACAAGGTGCCAAGAGAATGTCAGAACAAGGTGTTATAGTAAAGAAATTAAATGCCATTGAAAACTTCGGTTCAATGACTGTAATGTGTTCTGATAAAACAGGAACTATCACTCAAGGAAGAGTAAATCTTGATTCTGCTTTAGATTGTAATGGTGAAAAATCAGATAATGTAAGCAAATTAGCATCCATAAATTCATATTTTCAAGAAGGATATACGAATCCTATTGACCAATCTATTTTAGAAGCAAATAAAAATGATTTTTCTAAATATGAAAAAATATTTGAAATACCTTACTCTTTTGAAAGTAAGCTTTTAAGTGTAATTGTAAAAACTGAGCTAGATTTTGATGGTAGAAATATAATGGTTACAAAAGGAGCATTAACAAGCATACTGAATATATGCAAAACTTATGAAAAATCAGATAAGAGTAGTGGAGATATTGAAGAAGTTAGGACACATATATTAGATTTATTTGATAAATATTCAAGTCAAGGTTATAGAATTTTAGGACTTGCCTATAAATTTATAGAAGATGATATAGAAACTAAAAATCAAAGAGCTGAAGATATGGTATTTGTAGGTCTATTACTATTTATGGATCCACTAAAAGACGATATAAAAGATGTTGTTGCCGAAATGAATAGATTGGGAGTTTCTCTAAAAATGATTACAGGAGATAACAGTCTTATAGCTAAAAATATAGGCAGTCAAATTGGACTTAATCCTGAAAAGATTTTATTAGGAGAAGAACTGGATTCATATTCTATAAGTCAGCTTAACAAGAAAGTTTTAGATATAGATATTTTTGCTGAAATAAGTCCTAATCAAAAAGAAAAAATAATTATGGCATATAAACAGGCAGGAGAAATAGTAGGATATATGGGAGATGGTATTAATGATTCTCCTGCTATAAAGCAAGCAGACGTTGGAGTATCTGTAAATACCGCTGCTGATACAGCTAAAGATGCAGCTTCTATAGTACTATTACAAAATAGTTTAAAGGTGTTGGTATCAGGCATAAGTGAAGGTAGAAGGACATTTATTAATACTTTAAAATATATATTTGTAGCCACAAGTGCAAATTTTGGTAATATGTTTTCAATGGCAGGAGCAAGTTTGTTTTTGAGTTTTTTACCTTTATTGCCTAAGCAAATTCTTTTGACAAATCTACTAACAGATTTTCCTTCATTGCAAATTGCTTCAGATTCTGTTGATGAAGATTGGTTAAAGAGTCCTGTTAAATGGGATACGAAGTTTATAAAGAAGTTTATGATTTTATTTGGTATTATTTCTTCAGTGTTTGACTATATAACTTTTGCATTATTACTCTTTATTTTCAAGGCCGATGAAAGGTTATTTCATACTGGATGGTTATTAGAATCCATTATTTCTGCTATGGTGGTAATGCTTATTGTTAGAACAGCAAGGCCGGTTTTTGCTAGTAAGCCAAGCAACAAATTGTTGATTGCTATAATGGGGGTAGCTGTAGTTTTATTTGTGATTGTATATAGCCCAATAAGTTCATATTTAGGATTAATAGCTCTACCTATTAAGGTATTGATATCTTTACTTGGCGTTTCATTACTATACGCATTAACAGCTGAGATATTAAAAAAATTTTTCTATAAATATAATTCATTTTCTAGAAAATAATGTAGTAAAAATAATGGAGAGTTTTTCTCCATTATTTTTTTGATTAAGTAATATTAATTTTGTGATATAATAGTATTAAACTATTTTAGATATAAAGTCAGTAGTTAAAAATTGTACAGAGGGTGATGTGATGGAAACTAAATATATAAAGGATAATTTTGTTCCTATCTTTATAGAGCTTTTATTTGTAGTGTCATGTTTTATTGTAGAAAAACAATTTTATATTTATACAAATTTTTGTTTTTATTTGTTATTAGCTGTCTATTTCTATATAAGAAAAGATTTATCTATAAAAGAGTGGTATAATGCTATCAAGAGTGGCAAAAAATTTTTTATACAAGTAATTTTAACAGTAGTATTAATTTCTATTGCATTTTACTTTACTATTATTTTAGAAAATATATTTCCTAATATTAATAAAGGTATGATTTTATTGAGAGCTGATAATTGGTTAAAACTAATATTATTCTCTTTTTCAACAATTATTTTTCCACCAATTATTGAGGAAACATTTTTTAGAAAAAATTTAATTTCTTTTAAAAATAGTAAGATATTAATAATAACATCTCTATTATCTATGTTCTTATATGCTTTAGAACATTCTTTAACGTGGTGGGGAATTTTCTTATGTATGATATGGGCATTTCCATTTAGTATTTCATATATAAAAACAAGAAATATTTATGTATCAATGACAGCCCATTTAATATGTAATTTAATTATTAATGGCATTCTAATTATAGATTTAATAAAATATCTTATAAAATAAAAAGTTTTGTTAAGGTTTGCATTTTTAATAAAATAGTGTATAATTAACTTATAATATAATATAAGGAGAAGGTTATGGACTTTAAAGAAAAACTTAAGAAATACTCTGAAACAATTATTAAAGTTGGAACAAATGTACAAAAAGGTCAACTAGTTGTTATTAGAGCAAATATTGAAGCAAAAGAGCTTGTTCGTTCTTTAACAGAAGAAGCTTATAAAGCTGGAGCTGGAGATGTTAATGTTATTTGGAGAGATGACATTATTACAAGACGTAAATTTGAATATGCAAGTATTGAAACGCTTTCTGAGGTAAAGCAATGGACAGTAGATCAATATACAGATTATATTGACAGTAATGCTGTTTTTATTTCTGTAGTAGGCGATGATCCAAATAAGTTTGATGGATTAGATATTGAGAAAATTAAAGCAAATAGTGTTGCAAACTCTAAGGCTATGAAATACTTTTCAACTTCTCTTATGGCAGATAAAAATTCTTGGTGTGTTGTGGGAGCGCCTACTCCAGCTTGGGCAAAAGTTGTTTTTCCTAATCTTTCAGAAGGAGATGCAGTTGAAAAACTTTGGGATTTGATTTTCTATACTTCAAGAATAGGAGAAGGAGATTCAATTAAAGATTGGGAAGAACATATTAGTGAATTAAGTAGAAGAGCAAAATATTTAAATGAAAAACAGTTCAAATATTTAAAATATTCTAGTAAGAAAGGTACTAATTTAACAATAGAATTACCAAAGAACCATGTTTGGAATGCGGCTGGTAGTGGATATAATGCTAAAGGTATTAGTTTTACAGCTAATATGCCTACTGAAGAAGTATTTACTCTCCCACATAAAGATGGAATAAACGGTGTTGTTTATAGTACAAAGGCGTTAAATTATAATGGAAACATAATAGATGAATTTAAGTTAGAATTTGAAAATGGAAAAGTTATTAATTATGAGGCAAAAAAAGGTTATGAAGTATTAAAATCTTTATTAGAAACAGATGAAGGCGCTTTATCTTTAGGGGAAGTTGCTTTAGTTCCTTTTGACTCACCTATTTCAAATACAAATACAATGTTTTTTGAAACTCTATATGATGAAAATGCATCTTGTCATTTAGCATTAGGTAGAGCTTATCCTACTTGTTTAAAGGATGGAGAAAAGATGACTGAAGAAGAACTAAAAGAAAGAGGTGCTAACGATAGTTTAGTTCATGTCGATTTTATGGTTGGAGATGAAACATTAAACATAATTGGAATAACAGAATCTGGAGAAGAAATTCCTGTATTTACTAACGGAAATTGGTCAAATTAAAAAATTGCAGGATTTTTCTTGCAATTTTTTAATTTAGAAATAACAAGGTTCACGGGAACCCACCCGATGTAAAGCATCGTGGAAGGGTGGGGGGCTTATTAAAATATTATTTATTTAGGAGGATTAGTTTTATGAATAATGTAAAGAAAAAGGCTTTTACATTGATTGAACTTTTAGTTGTTATAGCAATACTTGCTATCCTTATTTTAATAGCAGTTCCTAGATATAACAATTCAAGAGTTAAGGCTGATAAGACTGCTCATTCAGCAAATGTTAAGGTTTTAGAAGTGGCTGGACTTAGGTATTTAACAGAGGAAAAAGTAGAATCTGATAGAGATATTACTGAGGAATTAGTAAATAAAAAATACATAAAAGAAATTCCTAAATTGCCAAAGTCTATAAAAGGAACAGCTTATAAAGTAGAAATAAAAAATAGAGATGTAGTAGTAACACCACCTGTAGAGAAAGATGATTAAAAGAAAGTCATTTACGCTTATAGAATTGGTAGTTTGTTTAGCTATAATTTCTGTAATGGTAATGGTTGTTAGAGTAAATTTTGTAAATAATAAAAAAACAATTGCCAATGAGGAATTATACTTAATAGCAGAAAGTATAGAAAATGCAAAAGTCTTTTCTATAGAAAATAATAAAATTGTTAAATTGAAATCAGATTCAACAAAAGAAACATTTGAAATATCATCAGGAGAATTTGTATTTAAAAAAATTTATTGTAAACATTTAAATATCTTAAATGATATTGAATTAGAAATTAACACTAACGGTATTCCAAGTGTGGGAAAGACTTTTAAATTCTCATATGATAAACAAAATTTTGAAATTAGGATTAGACCTGTAACAGGATTTGTTAATGTGATAAAAAATGAAAAATAATTATTTAAAAAATAAAGCATTTACATTAGTTGAATGTATTTTTGCGGTTTTTGTTCTATCTATAATAAGTCTGTATATATTATCAGGAATTAATAATTTTTTACAAATTCAAAAAGCTAATATTAAGGAAATTGATGAATTATCAGAAATTGAAACTACTATTGTACTTATAAAGAGTAATATCAAAAATAATAAAACTATTTTAGAGAATGTCAATTCAGAAAAATTTGAAGTTAAAGTTTCTGATTTTGGAGAACTTTATAATATAAAGATTTATCAAAAAGATAATGTGGAGAAGATATATGAATTTTATGTATCAAAATAATAGAAGATCATTTACATTATTAGAACTTCTGATAACAATAGTAGTTTCAAGTATAATTATTATATGTTGTATTCATATTTTTTATGGTACTTATTTTTTAAACTTAAATCAAAGAAAAAATTATTCGAAATTAGAACAAATTAATTACGCAATGAATTATATAGAAAAAGAAATTTCTGATTCATTAGAGACTAAAGTAACTTCAGATGAAATAGAGCTGAAAAGATATAGATATAATTCTTTTTTGAGTGAAAATAATAGACATACGGTTTCTAAAATAAATAAAATTACATATAAAATAATAAAATATGGTAGTAAGTACGAAATACGTAGAATATCTAAAGACATTTTAAATTCTACATACTATGGAAGTAATTTGTTGATAAATGATTTAGATTTTTTTTTAGTGGAAAGAATTGATAATTACTTAGTTATAAAGGTCTCATTTAATGGTAAAGAATATTCAAAATATATCTTTTTAAAAAATTCAAAATTTAATTACTTGTCAGGAGGAAATTGATATGAAACGTAAGTCGTATATTATGCCAGTTGTTTTGTTGATATTTTCTTTAGTATTAGTTGTATTTTTTTCAATATATTATAGAACTATTTTTACTAATAATCATAAGATTTCGAAAGAAAATTTAATTTCTAAAAAAATAAATGAAATTAGTTTAGAGGAAATTTTAAATACTAAAGCTACTTTAAATTTCGTTAATAGTAAATTAAATAATAGGGAAAATTTTAATGTAAAAATAAATTTTAAAGATTTATTAAATGTGAATAATATTACAAATTTTCAGAATAATTTTGATACCTATGAAATAACATTAACAAGTAAGCGTATAAAGAAAAATCTGAATTTTTACGATAAGAGTAATAAATCAAAAAAATATAATGTAAGTCAATACGAAATTTTTTTTGAAGTAAAAAATTATAATGAATTAATTGAATATAAATTTGTAGATAAAAATAGAATAGAGAATTATATATTTGATGAACAAGTAAAAAATTATATTGACGAAAATACTAAATTGTTAAATAATGATTTTTACTTTGATTTAAATAAAGATTATTCTAAATTATATAATAGAATATTTACTCAGGAGATACAAAATACTTATACTGATGATTTAAGAATATATGATTATAAAGATAAAATTTATTTTGTGTATAATGAGCAGTATAAAAAATTGTTAAGAAGTTATTTGGATTTAAAGCAGGTTACTGTTGATAATTTAGATATAAATTTATGTGATATAGATGATTTTAAAAATTGTTCAAGAGATGATTTTATAAACTTGTTTCTAGTAGAAAGTTCTGATTTTATAAAGGATTATAAGTACAGCATTATAAATATAGACGTTAAAAATAAATTATATCTTGATTTTAATAAAAATGTTGATATTTATAGTAATGTTAAAATTAATAGTACAAGTGAAATAATAGTAACCAATAAGATACCCAAAGTACAAGGAGTAATAGTTAATAATTCCGAGAATAAAAAATTTGATTTTTATATTGAAGGAGTCTTATTCTCAAAGTATAAAATAAAAAGTGATTATAAATTTTTACCTGAAATACTAGATGTAACAGCTAGATTTATAAAAATAAGCGATGATTATTACTTGGAAAAAATGGAAAAAAATGATATTAAGTAGTTTGCTTAAATACAATAAATTTGTTATACTATAACTGTTAAAATTGTATATTTGGAGGATTATTTAATGGAAATTAAAATTATAAATAGAAGTAAAAATGAAAATCCATCTTATGCTACGGATGGCTCTTCAGGTTTTGATTTAAGAGCAAATTTAGATGAAGATTTGATTATAAAACCTATGCAAAGAATTGCAGTTCCTACTGGAATATATATAGAAATTCCATTAGGATACGAAGGCCAAATTAGGGCTAGAAGTGGGATGAGTTTAAAACATGGTATTACAATGGCTAATGGTGTTGGCACAATAGATAGCGACTATAGAGGAGAGTTAAAAGTTCTTATAGTTAATATATCTAATCAAGATTATGTTATAAAAAATAATGATAGAATAGCTCAAATGATTATTACTAAATATGAACGTGTTGACTTTAAACTTGTAGAAGAACTATCTGATACTGATAGAAATAATGGCGGATTTGGACATACTGGTTATTAGTAGGAGAAAAGATGGAGAAAAAGAGGAAAACAAGATCAAAAACAAAAAAAATAAATTATAGTAAAGAAGATAAAGTTTTTAAAAATACTGTTTTAGTATTATTTTTGTTAAATTCTTTTTTTATTATTTTTTCTTTTTTTGCTAATACAGGGTTTTTAGGAAATATTATAAAAAATATTTTTCAGGGCTTATTTGGTGGCACATATTTTCTATTTTTATTTTTAATGGAAATGATATATGTTGTTATACTGTTAGGGAAATTAAATAAAAAAAATAGAAATATAAGTTTTTTAGGATTATTGTTATTATCTAATTATATGGCAATTGTTGATTTAGCAAATAATTCTTCCACAAATTTCTCGGTTAAAATGTCTGTGGCAAAAAATACTGTACCGAAAGGTAGTGGATATATAGGAGCCATTTTTGGCTTCATTTATAACGCTATGATTGGAACAATAGGTCTATATATTTTTACTTTCATAATAGGGTTATTTTTAATATTATCTTTTTTGGATATCAGTTTTATTGATTTTTTAAAAATCGTTAAAAATTATAATTTAAAGTTGATAGAAAAAATTAAAGAAAAGTATTCAAACTATAAAGAAAAAAGAGATATAAAGAAAATTAGTCCCAATAATGAAGTTTTAGAAATTGTTGAAAATGTTGATAATGAAGAAGATAATGAAATTATAGTTTTAGATCATAATGATAATATTAACAATAATATAGAAACAAAAATTGATGAAATTGAAAAAGATGAATTGTTAGATAGTTTTAATTTATTTCCCAATGACGATATAGAGAATAATAAAGAAAAAATAAAAAATTCTCAAGATGGGTCTAATAATTTAGACATAGCTATATCTAATTTTGAGGTAAAAAAAGTCGAATATAAAATACCACCTTTAAGTTTATTAAGAGGAAGTAAAACAAAAGAAACAGAATCAGAACAAACGTTAAAACAAAGAGCCAAAAAAATTGAAGCAACATTAAAAAGTTTTGGTGTTGGTGCAAAAGTTGTAAGGATTAATAAAGGTCCAACAGTAACTTGTTTTGAATTACAACCAGATATGGGTGTTAAAGTTAATAAAATTGTAAATTTATCTGATGATTTATCATTGGCATTAGCATCTCCAGACATTAGAATTGAAGCTCCTATTCCGGGTAAGTCAGTTATAGGAATTGAAGTTGCCAATACTCTTAAAGAGAATGTATCCTTAAAAGAAATATTATCTTCTAAAGAATATCAAGAATGTGATTCGAAAATGCCTATGGCTTTAGGAAAAACTATATCGGGTGAAATAATTGTTTCTTCAATTGATAAAATGCCTCATATGTTAATTGCAGGAGCAACGGGATCTGGAAAATCGGTTTGTATTAATACTTTAATAATGAGTATTATATATAAATCTTCTCCAGAAGATGTAAAAATGATTTTAATTGATCCAAAAGTAGTAGAACTTAAAATATATAATAAAATTCCGCATCTTGCAATTCCAGTTGTTACTGATTCCAAAAAAGCAAGTGCTGCTTTGAATTGGGCAGTAAGAGAAATGGAAAGACGTTATAGTTTGTTTTCTGATAATCAAGTAAGAGATATCAAAGGATATAACGAAAAGCAGAAAAGTAATCAATTGGAAAAACTACCTTATTTAGTTATAGTTATAGATGAGCTATCTGATTTAATGATGGTAAGTGCTAATGAAGTTGAATCTTACATATGTAGACTTGCACAAATGGCTAGAGCATGTGGAATTCATTTGATTGTTGCTACCCAAAGACCTTCTGTAGATGTAATTACAGGAACAATAAAAGCAAATATTCCATCAAGAATTTCATTTCAAGTTTCTTCACAAATTGATTCAAGAACTATTTTAGACTCTTCTGGTGCTGAAACTTTATTAGGAAAGGGAGATATGTTGTTTAATCCTTCTGGACTTTCAAAGCCTATTAGAATACAAGGATGTTTTGTTTCCGATAGCGAAGTTGAGGCTGTTGTTAATAATATTAAGGAACAGACTCATGAAGTTTGTTATGATGAGGAAATTATTAAGAATATTGAATCAGAAATGTCTAATTTGGATAATAACGAAGATGAAGATGTTGATGACTTATTCTATGATGCTGTTAGAATTGTTTTAGAAGAAAATACAGCATCAATATCATTGTTGCAACGAAAAATGAAAATTGGTTATGCTAGAGCTGGTCGAATTATTGATGAAATGGAAAGCAGAATGATAGTAGGAAGACAGGAAGGTAGCAAGCCAAGAAAAATTTTAGTTGGTTTTGATTATTTAGACAAAATGAGAGGGGATAATGATGAATATAGCAAATAAATTGACTTTATTTAGAATATTATTAGTACCTATTTTTATTATTAGTTTATTGTTTTTAGGAATAAATAATATCCTGGCTTTTCTTATCTTTACAGTTGCATCTTTAACCGATATGTTAGATGGATACTTAGCTAGAAGCAGAAATTTGGTAACTACTTTTGGTAAATTTATGGATCCTCTAGCTGATAAGATACTAGCATGTTCTGCACTTGTTATGCTTGTGCAATTTGGAAAAGTTGAGGCATGGATGGTTTGTATTGTTTTAGCAAGAGAGTTTATAATTTCTGGATTTAGATTAGTAGCTGCATCTAATGGAGTTGTTATATCAGCTAGCATTTATGGAAAAATAAAAACTATAACTCAACTATTTGCAATTAGTTTTATTCTTTTGAATTCTACAGATATAATTAAGATTCCTTTGAATATTGATATTATATTGTGGTATATATCTGTTATATTTACAATTATATCTGCAGTTGATTATATCTGGAAAAATTTGAAAGTATTAGATTTAAATAATATATAATATAGGAGGAAGCAATGGCAGTAAAGAAAACTGATAAATTTGAAAGAATTGAAGATAAAGATGAAAGAAAAAAAGCGCTATCTATTGCACTTGAAAAAATTGAAAAAGATTTTGGAAAAGGTATAATAATGAGAATGGGTGATGCTCCAAAGATAAATATAGAATCAATAAGTACTGGAGCGATGAACTTAGATATAGCTTTGGGAATAGGTGGAATTCCTAAGGGAAGAATTGTTGAAATTTATGGTCCTGAATCTTCAGGTAAAACTACGTTAACATTACACATTATTGCTGAATCACAAAAAACAGGTGGAGTAGCAGCTTTTATAGATGCAGAACATGCACTAGATCCAGAATATGCTCGAAAATTAGGAGTTGATGTTGATAATTTACTTATATCTCAACCAGATACCGGTGAACAAGCATTGGCTATAGTTGAAGCATTGGTTAGAAGCTCAGGAATTGATTTAGTAATAGTAGATTCGGTTGCTGCACTTGTTCCTAGAGCAGAAATAGAAGGAAATATGGGTGATTCTCATATGGGATTACATGCTAGACTTATGAGTCAAGCATTGAGAAAGTTAGCTGGAATAATTTCTAAATCTAATACAACAGTTGTATTTATTAACCAATTAAGATCTAATATTTCAACTAATCCTTATGCCGGTGGTGGGCCAGCTGAAACTACTACAGGAGGTAGAGCATTAAAATTCTATGCAAGTGTTAGAATTGATATTAGGCGTGCAGAACAATTAAAACAAGGTGATGGTGAACCATTTGGTGCAAAAACTAAAGTAAAAGTTGTTAAAAATAAAATGGCACCTCCTTTTAAAACTTGTGAATTTGATATTATTTTTGGAGAAGGAATATCAAAACTTGGAATTATAGTAGACATGGCTGCTGATAAAAATATTATAAAAAAATCTGGGGCTTGGTATAGTTGTGGTGATATAAAACTTGGTCAAGGAAAAGAGAAAGCAAAAGTATATTTGGAAGAACATCCTGCATTTTTAGAAGAAATAAAGGAAAAAATATATGAATCTTATGGAATTGAATATGAAAAGAAAGATGTTCCAGAAGAAATTGAAACAACAAATTTAGTTGATGATGAAATTGAAGATTCAGAAGAATTGTTGTTAGACGATTTAATAATTGAATAAAAATCATTCTAAAGATGAGATTAGTTTCTCATCTTTTTTATATAACTATGAAAGCGAGATGATTTTTATCTATTATTATGATATAATAAATCTAGTTTAATATAAAATAATAGTATTAAATTACAATTTTTTTTATAGTATATCATTTAGCTTATGGAGGTTTTTATGAAAATTAAATTATTAAAAAATAGTTTTATAAATATTTCTAATAATCTATACGATTCTGATTTTATAAATTTAGCAAAAATAAATGATAGTAAAATTTGTTTTGATAATGATACTTTATTCTTATCTAAACGTAGCAAAGATAAGTTAAATTCTCAAATAATAGAAAGAAATAATGAATGCATTTATGTTTTTAAATATTATGATTCTTATGGAATTCTTGCAGATTTACCTATTGAAGAATATGTTTCTGAGAAAATAAAGTGTCATGAATTAGTTTTACCAGATGTAATTCAGGGGATGATTTCAAATTATCATATATATAATTCGGAAACCGCTCCAGTTTTTATTGTTCATAAAGAAGAGATTGATTATGAAAAAATAATTTCTGATAAAAAGTATAAAAAAGATTATCATTTTGATAATATTGATTTGTATGTTTTTTTTGATGATGAAGCTAAAAAAATTTTAAAAAATTTTTTATGTATTGAACAAATGTATGTAGCGGATGGGCATCATAGACTGTATGCATCTTCCATGTTAAAAAATAAAAATAGTGTTTTTTCATGCTTTCTAAGTTTTTCACAAGTAACAATATCTCCTATACACAGAATGATTAAAGATATTGATGCTACTTCTTTTGATAAGGCTAAGATATTTATGGATAATTTTTTAGAAGTCTTTGATGATGGAGAGTTGAAAAAGGGATATGTTAGAATAACATATCAAGGAGATTCTTTTCTAGTAAAGCTAAAAGATACTGAGAATGATTTATTTTGGAATAATGATGTATATAGAATGAATACTCAAATAATTTCCACAGCTTTTAGAATTTTAAATTTTTCAAACGTTAAGTATATTGGAGATACTGAAATTTTATTTGCTAAGAAAAATCTTAATAAAAATGATGTTTTAATAGAACTTTGTCCTCTTGACCCTGAGGAATTTATGGAATTGGCTAATGACGTTTGTATATTACCACCAAAGTCTACATTTTTTATTCCAAAATTTCCATCATTTTTAGTTTTTAAAAAGTATAAATAGGAGAGTTATTTTAATGCAAGCAGTTATATTGGCAGCAGGCCTTGGAAGTAGATTAAAAAAATTAACAGAGAATAATACAAAGTCGATGGTAGAGGTAAATGGTATTTCCCTAATGGAGAGAATGCTTAGAATATTAGATGATAAATCACTTTCAAATATTATTGTGGTTACTGGGTATAAAAGTGAATTTTTTATTGATTATATAAAGTCATTAAATGTTAAAACTAAACTAACTTTTATTAATAATGATATTTATGATAAAACAAACAATATTTATTCTATGTTTCTTGCTAAAGGTGAAATGATTAAAGAAGATAGTATTTTATTAGAATCAGATTTAATATTTGATGATAATATGATTGTAGAAATCATTGATGATAAACGCAAAAATTTGGCTTTGGTAGCTAAATTTGAACGTTGGATGGATGGAACTTGTCTAAAAATAAATGAGAAAGAAGAAATCATAGATTTTATTCCAGGAAAAGATTTTAATTTTGAAGAAGCAGATGATTACTATAAAACTATAAATATATATAAATTTTCAAAGGAATTTTCAAAAAATATTTATTTTCCCTTTTTAGAAGCATATATGAGTGCAAATGGGAGAAATGATTATTATGAAGCGGTTTTAAAGACAATTATTGATTTAGGTAAAAATCATATATCCGCAAAAGTAATTTCAGAAGACATTAAATGGTATGAAATTGATGATGAACAAGATCTTAATATTGCCTCCTCAATTTTTTCAAATGGAGATGAAAAACTTCAAAAATATCAAAATAGATTTGGAGGATATTGGAGATATCCTAAATTATTAGATTTTTGTTATCTTGTAAATCCATATTTTCCTCCTAAGAAAATGATAGACGAGTTAAAATATAATTTTAAAGTTCTACTTGAGCAATATCCATCAGGATTAGATGTAAATTCTAGTCTTGCTGCAAAAATTTTTAATATAAAAAAAGAAAATATAGTAGTTGGAAATGGCGCTGCTGAACTTATAAAATCAGTAATAGAAAAAATAGATGGAAATATTGGATTTATAAGACCTACTTTTGAAGAATATCCTAATAGACATAATAGTAACAAATCAATAGTTTTTATTCCAAAAAATGACAATTTTTCTTATACCGCTAAAGACATAATTGAATTTTATTCTGACAAAGATATAGAAGCGTTAGTTTTAATAAACCCTGATAATCCTACCGGTAATTATATTTGTAAGAAAGATATTCTTACTTTAATTGACTGGGCTAAAGATAAAAAAATTAAATTTATTTTAGATGAGAGTTTTGTTGACTTTGCTGAAGAAGAAAATTCAACATTTTTAGATGATAGGTTATTAAATTTATATGACGATTTTATTGTTGTAAAGAGTATTTCAAAATCTTATGGAGTACCAGGTATTAGATTAGGAGTTGTAGCTACTTCAAATTCAGAATTAATATCTAAGATAAAAAAAGATGTTTCAATTTGGAATATAAATTCATTTGCGGAATATTATCTTCAAATTTATGATAAATATAAAAAAAATTATGTTAATGCATTAACTGAAATAAAAAATGCTAGAAAAATATTTTTAGACAAATTAAATAAAATTGAAGAATTTAGAGTTATACCTTCTCAAGCAAATTATTTTACTATTGAATTAATAAAAGGAAATTCTAAAGAATTATGCGCAAGAATGCTTGATAATTATAATATTTTTATAAAAGATTTAACTTCAAAAATTAATTTAGAAAATAGAGAATTTATTAGAGTAGCAGTCAGAAATACTGAGGATAATGAATGTTTTATTGCAGCGATTAAAGATTATTATAAATTTTGTTGATAATAATATAAAACTAAAATACTTTTAAAAACAGTAAATTTTATGTTTACTGTTTTTTTATTGTGACACAACAAGGTCCCCAGTTACCCAGCAAATTTGAAACATCATGGAGAAGTGGGTTCTTATTTATAAATGATGGTATATATTTTTTAAAATTTTTATAAAAAATTATTTTAAATACGGTTATAATGCAAAATATTTGTATAAAATGTGTAAATATGATATACTAAATTGAATTAATATTGGAGGTAATTATGAAAATAATAGTTGATTTATTAGGATCAGACAAAGGAGCTGAAACTATTTTTAATGGAGTAATCGAAACAAGTAAATTCCTTAAAGATTTATCTTTTATAGTTATTGGGCCAAAAAAAATAATAGAAAAAATAAATATTGATAATGATTTAAAAAATAGATTAGAAATAATAGATACTGAAGAATATATTCTGAATACTGAAGAACCAACTTTTGCGGTAAGGAGAAAAAAAGATGCTTCTATAGTTTTAGGAATGAAATTATTAGATAATGGGGAAGCTGACGGATTAATTTCTTTCGGAAGTACTGGAGCTGTGCTTGTTTCAGGACTTCTTATTGCAAAAAGAATGGAAAATGTAGAAAGACCTGCACTAACAATAACTTTACCAACAAATAAAGGAAAAATGATTTTACTAGATATTGGTGCTAATATCGAGTGTACTGTTGAAATATTAAAGCAATTTGCAATAATGGGGAATATCTATGCTAAAGAAACATTAGATAAACAAATCCCAAAAGTTGCATTATTAAATATAGGCAGTGAAAACGGAAAAGGTACAAAAATTTTAAAAGAGACATATTCTGTTTTAGAAAAAGAGGACATGAACTTTGTTGGTAATATCGAATCTAGAGATATTTTTAATGGTGAAGTTGATGTAGTAGTATGTGATGGGTTTCATGGAAATGTTTTGCTTAAGACTATTGAAGGTTCTGTAAAGTTTATACTTACTAATATGAAAAAAGCATTAATGTCATCTTTTTTAGGGAAAATTGGTGGTATGTTAATAAAGTCACCAATGATAAAATTAAAGAAAACTTTAGATTATAAAGAGTATGGTGCTTGTCCTATGTTAGGATTAAAAAGGGTTGTATTTAAAGGGCATGGTAGTAGTGATGAAAAAGCAGTTGTTTCTGGTATAACTTCAATGGTTGATTATATAAATAAAGACGTAAATAAAAAAATTGAAGCAAAAATTGAGAAAGGAGATTAGTAATGGTTTTCGAAAAGATAAAAGAATTTTTACAAAATGCGTTTAAAGGTAAGGAAATAAATTTAGATACTAAATTTAGAGAGGATTTACAAGCGGATTCTATAAAAATATTAAGTGTCATTATGGATATTGAATATGAATATAATCTGGAATTAGATGAGGATACAATTCGTTCAATTGTTACTGTAAGAGACTTAGTAGAATATATTGAAAATAATATATAAGAGGTAATTATATGATTACTAAAGAAAGAGAAGAATTGTTATCCGAATTGATGGAAAATATTGGTTATAAATTTAAGGATTTAGATTTACTTAACTTAGCATTTGTTCATAGATCATACTTAAATGAATGCAAAGATGTTACTGTTTCTAATGAAAGATTAGAATTTTTAGGGGATGTTATTTTAGGTTTTGTAGTAAGTGTTGAATTATATAGCCAATTTCCAAATTCAGATGAAGGTTATTTAACTAAAATAAGAAGTAAAGTTGTTTGTGAAGAATCTTTTTCATATGCGGCAAGGACTTTTAATTTAGGTAAATATCTTTTATTAGGAAAAGGTGAAGATCATTTCGGTGGAAGAGATAGAAATAGTATATTAGCTGATACTTTTGAAGCCCTTTTTGGAGCTTTATACCTTGATGGTGGTATGGATGTTGTTATTGAAATAGCTAATAAATATTTTTTTGACACTGTAGTTTATAAAATTAATAAAAATATTTTTATAAAAGACTATAAAAGCTATCTGCAAGAATATTTTCATAAGAATGCTTCAACAAAAATCAATTATACACTTGTAGCAGAACGTGGTCCAGATCATGACAAAGAATTTGATATGTGTGTAAATGTTGATGATATTGTTAAGGGATATGGTACTGGAAAAAATAAAAAACAAGCTGAACAACAAGCAGCCAGAGATGCATTAATAAAAACTGGAGCTATTAGTGAATAAGTTTAATATAATTCCAATTTTTGTTCCACATATGGGATGTCCTCATGACTGTATATTTTGTAATCAAAGAAAGATAACAAATTTTGTTGATGTTCTTGATGAAGTTGATATACGTAAAAATATAGAAAACTATATTTCATATTTTAAGAATAAAAATATTCCTATTGAAATTGCATTTTATGGAGGCAGTTTTACAGGATTAGATAAGAATTTAATGATTAGATACCTTGAAATAGCAAAATATTATATTGATATAGACTTTGTAAATTCTATAAGAATATCAACAAGGCCAGATTATATTAGTAAGGAAATTCTTGATATTTTAATTAAATACAAAGTTCATACAATTGAATTAGGTGTCCAATCTATGACTCAGAGTACTTTGGATTTAAATAACAGAGGTCATAATGTAGAATGTGTTTATGAGTCATCATCTCTTATAAAAAAATATAATATCAAATTAGGATTACAAATGATGGTTGGACTCTATGGAGATACCATAGATACAGTAGTAAACACTGCTTTTGAAATATGTAAAATAAACCCAGATTTTGTTAGGGTGTATCCTACACTTACTATAAAAGATACAGAATTGGAAAGACTTTATTATTCTAAAGAATATATACCAATGAGTCTTGAAGATTCTATTTGTTTGTGTAAATATATTTATGTTATTTTTAAATATTACAATATTCCTATTATAAGACTTGGATTACAGAGTAGTGATAACATTTCTGAAGATGTAGATATAGTTGCTGGACCATATCATCCTGCATTTAGAGAACTTGTTGAAAGTTCAGTTTATAGGGATTTTATAGAGTATTATATGTGTTTTTTTGATATTAAAGATGATATTACTATTAAATGTAACAATTCAGAAGTTTCAAAAATTGTTGGAAACAAAAGATCAAATTTAAAATATTTTAAAGAAAAATATAATATTAATATAAAAATAAAAACTCTTACTTTAGAGAAAAATATTTTAAAATTTAATGAAAATATAGTTTATATGAATGATTTTATAGATTATTATTTTAATAAAAATATTTTAAGGAGAATTGATGAGACTTAAGAGCATTGAAATAAATGGTTTTAAATCATTTGCTGATAAGATAAAATTAGATTTTGAGACTAATATAACAGCGATAATTGGACCAAATGGGAGCGGGAAAAGTAATGTTGCTGATGCTGTTAGATGGGTTTTAGGAGAACAAAGCGCTAAGACCTTAAGAGGTAGCAAAATGGAAGATGTTATTTTTTCCGGAACAGATACCAAAATTAAAAAGAATTATTCAACTGTTAGTATAACTTTTGATAATTCAGATAATGTAATACCTATCGATTTTAAAGAAGTAACTATTTCAAGAAAATTATATAGAACTGGTGAAAGTGATTACTTTATAAACAAATCCAATGTAAGATTGAAAGAGGTTAGAGAATTATTTTTAGATACTGGTGTAGGAAGAGAAGGTTATTCAATAATTGGTCAAGGTAGAATTGAAGAAATTATAAATGGAAAGTCAGATGATAGAAGAGCCATTTTTGAAGAGGCATCAGGTATTTCAAAAATTAAATACCAGAAAAATGAATCACAAAAGAAGTTATTCAAAGCTAAAGATAATTTAACGAGACTAAGAGATATAATTATTCAAAATGAAAATAGATATGGATTTCTAAAAGGACAATCTACTAAGGCTAAAAAAGGTATTACTCTATTAGAGAACATTGAAAAGGCTGAATTTTCTATTTCATATAAAGATTATAACAATTTAAACAGTAATTTTAATAAATTTTCAGAAAATTTAGAAATCAATAAAGAAGAATTACTTGATATAAATAAAGAATTTGAAAATGTAAAATTAAAAATTTCACCATTAAAAGAGGAACTCAATAATATAACTAATGTTATTGAAAAAGACTCTGCTGAATTGGATAGAATAAATAACCAAAAAAATGAGATTACTAATAAAAAAAATGTTTTAATTGAAAGAAATAAGTTTATAAGATTAAATAATGAACAATCCTTAAAATTAAAACAGGAGTATATCGATAATTTAGAAAAAATTAATTTTGAAATATCAGAACAGGAAAAAAGAATTTCTGAAAAAAATTCGATTTTAAAAAATTATATCGATGACAAAAATAAGGTAAAGAATGAATTATCAAAAAGCAAAGAACTTTTGAGTTCTAAAGTTCAAATTCTAGATAAATTCTTCCTAGAAAAAGAGAAAATTGAAAATAAAATTAGCGATTTAGAAACTGAAAAAAGAGCTAATGAAATTATAACTGATAGCATAAAAAAGAAAATTGAAGAAAATACTGAAGAAGTAACTAAATTAAATATTGAAAAAGAAAATATAGAAAAAAAATTATCTGAGAATAATTCACTTTTAGAATCAAATAATCAAAAAGTACAAAATATTGATTTAACTATTTATGAAAAGAGACAACTTATATCAGAATTAGAAAAAGAACTTATTTCTTTAAATAATCAGGTTTCTAATATAAATAATGAGATAAATTATAAGAATAAAGAAATTATTATGTTAAAAAATTATATTAGAAATTATGAAGGATATGGTAAATCAGTTCAAGATTTATTTAAACTTTGTGATAGAGAAACTGAGTTAAAGTCGATGATTTGTGGGACTTTGGGAGAACTTATTTCTGTTGAAGAGAAGTATAAAAAAGCAATTGATACTGTTTTATCTTCAAATTTACAAGGTATTGTTGTTCATAATGATTTGGAAGCTAAAAAAATAATTGAGAAAATAAAAACTAATAAAATTGGAAGACTAAATTTCTTTCCTATTTCAAAAATATTTTCTACAAAAGAGCGTGGTAATATTACAGATTCAGACATATTATCTTTTGCTAATGATGTAATAACTTGTAATGATGATTATAGAAATATAGTCGATTATTTCTTAGCGAATACTGTAATATGTGAAAATATGGATATCGCAATAAAATTATCTAACAAGTTTAAACATAAATTTAGAATAGTTACGCTAGATGGTGATGTTATAAATAGTTGGGGTTCCATTTCCGGAGGATATAAATCTAGTAAAAATTCTTTTTCTATAATTGGTAGGAAACAGCAGTTAGCAAAGGCTTTATCGGATATTGAAAATTTAGAAACTAGCTTAAAGAATAATATAAATAGAATTTCTGGTGTAAAAACTGATTTACAGTCAAATAAAGAAAATTTAGATAATCTGAAAAGTGAAAAAGAAGATGTAAAATTAAAAATTGATTCTTTGCAAAAGCTTATCTATTTAAATGAATTTGATGTAAGAAAAATTACTGAAAAAATTGACGAGATAAATAATTACAAAGAAAATCATCAAGGTTTTACTTCTGATAAAGAAAAAGAGTTAATTCTTTATAAGGAGAAAAGTATTCTTATAGATGATGAAATTGATAAATACAATTTAGAAATAAATGAATTGAAGAATCTTGTTTTAGAATTGGAAAAAAATGAAATAATTGTTATAAATAATTTAGATTCAATTGAAAGAGATATAAATATTTTAGATAATTCAAAAAATATTTTGTTAGAAAATAAGAATTCTAATGAGAGTAAACTTAAGCTAAAGGAATCAGAGTTAATAGAATCCGAGTTACAACTAAAGAATAATTTATCTGAAATCGAATTGATAGAACAACTTAATGTAGAATTTAATTTAAAGACTGATGAATTAAATAATTCTATTAGTAAAAATACTCATTTGAGGAAAAAACTGATATTAGATAATGAAGAAATTTCAAAAAGATATTCTGAATTAAGTGAAAAATCTTTAACTTTAGAAAAAGAAATTGAGAAAAATGAACTTAGGATATCAAATTTAAAAGAACAATTTTCAAATTTAATCAATAGACTTTGCGATGAGTATTCTTTAACTTTGGAAGATTGTGAAAGAAAAATGGAATTATATAAGAATGAGCATTTTACTAAAGAAGAATTGAAAAGGCTAAAAGAAGATTTAAGAGAATTAGGCTCTTTTAGTTATGATTCCATAGAAGAGTTTGAAAAGGTAAAAAATGAACTTGAATTTCAAAAAAAACAAGAAATAGATTTACAAAATTCTATAGAAGATATAAATAAAATTATATTAAAATTAGAAAATACTATGAAAAAGACTTTTATTAATGAATTCAAAACTATTAATGAGAATTTTTCAAATATTTTTAAAATTTTATTTAACGGTGGCGAAGCTAGACTTGAACTTGACAGTGAAGATATTTTAAATTGTGGAATAGATATTATAGCTAAACCCATAGGAAAGAAGATGCAAACTTTGTCATTAATGTCTGGAGGAGAAAAATCACTAACAGCAGTAGCGCTTTTATTTGCGATTTTTGAAACAAGACCATCCCCATTCTGTATTTTAGATGAAGTTGATGCTGCATTAGATGATTCTAATATATTAAGATATGTTGAATATTTGAAGAATTATTTAACGGAAACTCAATTTATAATGATAACTCATAGAAAACCTACTATGGAAATGGCAGATATGATTTATGGTGTAACAATGGAACAAAAGGGTGTTAGTAAAATAGTTTCTATGACTTTTAATAAGGAGAATGAATAATATGTTTAATTTTTTTGGAAAGAAAAAAGAAGAAAATGAAGCCGAAGAAGTTGTTGAAAAAAAACAGAATTTTTTTGAAAGATTAAAAAAAGGTTTAACAAACACAAGAAATAATTTATCTAGCAAGATAGATAACTTACTTTCTATGTCAAAAAAAATTGATGAAGAATTATTTGAAGAATTGGAATATATTTTAGTATCTGCTGACATTGGAGCAAATGTTACAATGGAACTAATAGATGATTTAAAAGAAATTGTTAAAAAGGAAAAAATTACTGAACCGTCTTTAATCAAAGACAAATTAATTGAGCTTATGAACTCAAAGTTAGCTTCAAAAGAATTAAATCACAATTTTAATATTATAGATGGTGTACCAACTATTATATTAGTTGTTGGAGTAAATGGTGTCGGAAAAACAACTTCTATAGGAAAATTAGCAAGTAAATTCAAGTCAAAAGGTAAGAATGTAATGCTTGTTGCTGCAGATACTTTTAGGGCAGCAGCAACTGAACAACTTACTGAATGGGCTAATAGAGCAGGTGTTCCAATAATTTCAAATGAAGAAGGAGCTGATCCAGCATCTGTTGTATATGATGGAATTCAAAGTGCAAAGAGTAAAAATATAGATGTTCTAATTTGTGACACTGCTGGAAGACTTCATAATAAGAAAAATTTAATGAATGAGTTGAATAAGATTGCCAGGGTAATAGATAGAGAATATCCTGAAGCGAGTAAGGAAACAACACTTGTCCTTGATGCAACAACTGGACAAAATGCTATTATTCAAGCTAAAGAATTTAGGGAAACAGCAAATATAGATGGTGTAATTCTAACAAAATTAGATGGAACTGCTAAAGGTGGTGTTGTTTTCACAATTCAACTTGAAATGGAAATTCCGGTTAAACAAATAGGAATTGGAGAACAAATAGATGATTTACAAGATTACAATGATGAAGACTTTGTAAATGCAATATTTAATTAATAAAAATTAGCGTTGAAAAATGCGCTAATTTTTTTTAAAAATTTTTTAATAAAAGTATTGACAAATATGTATATAATGGTATAATATAAAGGTCAAGAAAAAAACTTGACCCATTTAAGAGGTGATTATGGAAAAAATAGTTGAGATAGCTGTTCTGTTTGATTATTATGGCAAACTTCTTAGCGAGAAGCAATATAAAGTTGTTGATCAATATTGTAATGAAGATTTGTCTCTTAGAGAAATTGCTGAATTAAATGGAATTTCTAAACAAGGTATATCAGATATTTTAAGTAGAGCAGAAAAAAAATTAAGATTTTATGAAGATGAATTAAAATTAATTTCTAAATTTGAAAAAATAAATAGTAGTCTAAGGGAAATTAGTTTATTAATTGAAAAATCAAAAATAGAAGATTCTTCTTTACAGAGTATTCTTGATATTATTCAAAAGAAAAATAATGAAATTATAGAAAATGATTTATAGGAAGTGACAGGAATGATATTTGAGAATTTATCCGAAAAACTTCAAGGAGCATTAAATAAATTAAGAGGTAAGGGAAAATTATCTGAAAAAGATGTAGACCTTGCAATGAGAGAAGTTAAACTTGCACTTTTAGAATCTGATGTGAATTTCAAAGTTGTTAAACAGTTTATAAATAACGTGAAAGAAAGAGCAATTGGTAAAGAAGTTATGGAGAGTTTAACTCCTGCACAACAAGTTATCAAAATTGTAAATGAAGAACTTACTGCTCTTATGGGGAAAAAAGAAGAGAAAATTCAAATTGACTCTAATCCTCCGACTGTTATTATGCTTTGTGGTTTGCAAGGTGCAGGTAAAACTACGCATGCTGGAAAACTTGCGAGATACTTTATAAAACAAAATAAAAGACCTCTACTAGTAGCATGTGATGTTTATAGACCAGCAGCAATAAAGCAATTGCAAGTTGTTGGTAAATCAGTTGATGTTCCAGTATTTACTATTGACGATTGTAAAGATGTTACTAAAATAGCAAATGAATCAATTAAATTTGCAAATTCCAATTCAAAAGATATAGTTATTTTAGACACTGCTGGTAGACTACACATAGATGATGTACTTATGGAAGAATTAAAATCTATTAAATCATCAGTTAGTCCAATAGAAATTTTATTAGTAGTAGATTCTATGACAGGACAAGATGCTGTAAATGTTGCTGAAAGTTTTAATAATGAATTAGACATTACCGGAGTGATAATGACTAAATTAGACGGAGACGCGAGAGGGGGAGCTGCTTTGTCTATTAAGGCTATCACAGGAAAACCCATTAAATTTATTGGTGTAGGTGAAAAGCTTGATGATTTAGAGCAATTTTATCCTGATAGAATGGCATCTAGAATTTTAGGAATGGGAGATATTTTATCTGTAATAGATAAAGTTCAGAAGCAATTTGATTTGAAGCAGACAAAAGAACTTGAAGAAAAAATTAGAAAGCAAAGTTTTACATTGGATGATTTTTTAAGTCAAATGCAACAGGTTAGAAATATGGGACCGTTACAAGATTTACTTTCTATGATGCCCGGGGTGAACTCTAAAATGCTAAAAGATGTTAACATTGATGAAAAAGAGCTTGATAAAATTGAAGCAATGATTTTATCAATGACAAAAAAAGAAAGAGAAAATCCGGATATTATTGATAATTCTAGAAAGCAAAGAATTGTAAAAGGTTCAGGAACTAGTATTACAAATCTTAACAAATTGCTTAAGCAATTTAAAGATAGTAAAAAAATGATGAAAAAAATGCAAGACATGACTAAAGGAGCTAAGAAAAAAGGCAAATTCGGTTTACCTTTTTTTAAATAAATTTTAAGGAGGACAATATGGCAGTTAAGATTAGATTAAAGAGAATGGGTTCAAAGAAAAAACCATTTTATAGAATAGTTGTTGCCGATTCAAGAGCACCAAGAGATGGTAAATTTATCGAGGAAATTGGATATTACAATCCATTAACAGAATCAAAAGAAATTAAAGTTGATGCTGAAAAGGTAAATGCTTGGATTAAAAATGGTGCAAAACCAACTGATACGGTAAATAGATTATTTAAAAATAATAACATATATTCTGAAAATAAATAAGGACTGTATATATGAAAGAATTAGTTGAATTTATTGTGAAATCTCTAGTTGATAATCCTGAAAAATTAGTTATAACTACTGAGGAAGAAGGAGAAGTATTAAAGATTTTTATTAAGGCAGACGAAAATGATATTGGAAAAATCATAGGCAAGCAAGGTAAAATTGCTAAAGCTATAAGGACAATTGTTAGATCTGCTGCAATGAAGTTAGGTAAAAAGGTAATAATAGAAATAAATTAGTATTATGGAATTTATTGAAGTTGCAAAAATTATAAATGTTCATGGAATAAAAGGTACTGTAAAAATTTATTCATTAACTTCCAATACTGATAGATTTAATGCGGGTTGTATATTTTATATTGATAAAAAAATACCTGTTACTATTAAATCCGTCAGAGAGTTGAGTTCTGATCTTGCTTTATTAGCTTTTAATGAGTATGACAATATAAATCAAGTGTTAGAATTTAAAAATAAAGGACTTTTTATTGAAGAAAGTAATTTATTAGAACTTCCTGAAGATGAATATTATATATATAAACTGATAGGAGTTGATGTATATGATCAAGAAGATAAATTTATTGGAAAAATAAAAAATGTTTTGACAACATTGGCTAATGATGTTTATGAAATTGATTACAATGGAAAAAATGTATATGTACCAGCAGTAAAAGAGTTTATAAAAGATGTTGATATTAATAAATCAATAATGAAAGTAAATATAATAGATGGTATGTTAAATGATTAAGATTACAATTTTAACTTTGTTTCCAGAATTTATTGACTCAATAAGAAATTATGGTGTCTTGGGCAAAGCCATTGAAAAAGGCGTTATTGAACTTGAAATTTTGAATATCAGAGATTTTTCTAAAGACAAACATAATAAAGTTGATGATGAAATATATGGTGGTGGAGCAGGTATGTTGATGACAGTTCAACCTGTTTTCGATGCTATAAATTTTAGTAAAAAAGATAATTCTAAAGTCGTATTTCTATCTCCGCAGGGAGAAGTTTTAACACAAAATAAATGTAAAGAGTTATCTAAAAAAGAACATTTAATATTTCTATGTGGACATTATGAAGGTATTGATTCCAGAATTATAAATAATTATGTAGATGAAGAAATTTCTGTAGGCGATTATGTTGTAACAGGAGGAGAAATTCCTGCTATGTTACTTATGGATGCTGTTTGTAGAATGGTTGATGGAGTATTAGGTAATTCAGAAAGTGCTTCTACGGATTCGCATTATAATAACTTGTTACAATATGATGTTTTTACAAGACCTCGAGATTTTAATGGAATTGAAGTTCCAGAAGTTTTACTTAGTGGAAATCATAAAGAAATTGAAAAATGGAGAGAAGAGTCTTCATTAGAAAATACAAAGAAAAAAAGACCTGACTTATATGAAAAGTACATTTTAAAAAATAAATAGGATGTTCCTCTAGTTTATATAAAATAAATTAAGAACATTGATATTAGGAGGAATTATTATGGATATAATAAAACAAATTGAAAATGAACAATTAAGACAAGAAAAATTTGATTTTAATGTTGGTGATACAGTTGTTATCGGATATAAAATCAAAGAAGGAAATAGAGAAAGAGTTCAAGCTTTTGAAGGAACTGTAATTAAAAAACAAGGAAAAGGCTCAAGAGCAACTTTTACTGTAAGAAGAGTATTACAAGGAGTTGGTGTTGAAAGAACATTCCCAATTCATTCACCAAGAATTGAAAGTTTAAAAGTAATTAGACGTGGTAAAGTAAGACGTGCAAAATTATATTACTTAAGAGACAGAGTAGGTAAGGCTTCAAAAGTTAAAGAATTAAAGAAATATTAAAAATTAAGTACCTCGAGTTTTCGAGGTACTAATTTTATAGAAAAGAGGAAAATATGGATTTATTTAAAATGAATTACAATTTATTTTCTAAATTATCAAAACCATTGGCCGAAAGAATGAGACCAAAGGATTTATCTTTTTTTATTGGTCAAGATAATATAATAAAAAATAATTCTGTGCTAAAAAACATGATAAAAAATAATAGATTTTCGTCAATGATATTATATGGTCCACCAGGATCTGGGAAAACATCACTTGCAAATATTATTTCTAGTACTACTGATAATTATTTTGTAAAAATTTCTGCAGTTACATCTGGAACAAAGGAGATTAAAGAAATAATTGAACTTGCAAAAGATAATTTATCAATGTATAATAAAAGAACTATATTATTTATAGATGAGATACATAGATTCAATAAAATGCAACAAGATTATCTACTAGAATTTGTTGAAAATGGAGATATAATATTTATTGGAGCTACTACAGAAAATCCTGCTTATGAAGTAAATAATGCATTATTATCAAGAGTTATTGTTTTTGAATTACAAGCACTTAGTTTTGAACATTTAAAAGATATAATTGACAATGCTATTTTAAATGATGAAATTTTAAAGAATAAAAAAATAAGCTATACAGAAGATGGCATAAGCTATTTAATAAAAATGTCAAATGGAGATGCAAGAACGGCATTAAATTATCTTGAATTAATTATTGACAATATTGAATCTGAAGATAAAGTTATATCTGAAAATAAAATCAAGAATATTCTTGACAAGGTAAAAGTATATTATGATAAAAATTCAGATAAACATTATAATTTCATTTCTGCTTTTATAAAATCTATGAGAATAGGAGATCCTGATGCTGTTGTTTATTATTTAGCGTCAATGTTAATTTCTGGTGAAGATATCAATTTTATTGCAAGAAGAATGATAATCTTTGCATCAGAAGATATTGGAAATGCAAATCCAAATGCACTGATTTTAGCAAATTCATGTGCAGAATCTGTAAAAAAATTAGGAATGCCTGAAGCAAGGATTATTTTATCACAATGTGCCATTTACCTTGCATGTAGTGAAAAAAGCAACTCATCATACTTAGCTATAAATAAGGCATTAAAATTTATTAAAGAAAATGGACTTGAAGAAGTTCCTATCTTTTTACAAACTTCAAGATCAATATCTAAAAAAAATGAGGAATATAAGTATCCTCACGACTATGAAAATATGGTTACAGGTCAAGAATATTTACCTGAAAAAATTAAAGATATAAAATTTTATAACCCAAAAAATATTGGATATGAAAAAAATTTTTTTGATAAATTAGAGGAGGAATAGAATGTTTTTACTAAAAGATATTTTTGCAAATGAAAAAAATTTTATTGACAAAGAAGTTGAAGTGGCAGGTTGGATAAAAAATAGTCGTTTTAATAATAATATTGGTTTTATAGAGCTTAATGATGGAACAACTTTCAGAAGTATTCAAATTGTAGTTGAATCAAAACTAGATAATTTTCAAACTATATCAAAATTACTGTTACCTTCCGCAATTATAGTTAAAGGTAAAGTTGTTAAAAGTTTAGGTGGAAAACAAAATTTTGAAATTAATGCCTCTGAAATAGTAGTTGAAGGAGAGTCCACTGATAAGTATCCTCTTCAAAAGAAAAGACACACATTTGAATTTTTGAGAACAATCCAACATCTAAGACCAAGAGCAAATACATTTAATGCTGTTTTTAGAGTTAGATCGATTTTAAGCTATGCTCTACACAAATTCTTTTTCGAAAGAGGATTTGTTTATGCACACACACCAATTATAACTGCAAGTGATGCAGAAGGTGCTGGCGAAATGTTTAGAGTGACAAATTTAGATATAGACAATCTACCTAGAACAAAAAATGGAGAAGTTGATTTTTCTCAAGACTTTTTTTCTAAACCAACAAATTTAACTGTTAGTGGTCAATTAGAAGGTGAAGCATTCGCAATGGCATATAGAAATATCTATACATTTGGACCAACATTTAGAGCTGAAAATTCAAATACTACAAGACATGCTGCTGAATTTTGGATGATTGAACCAGAAATAGCTTTTGCTGATTTAAAAGATGTTATTAAATTATCAGAAGATATGGTTAAATATATTATTAAATTCGTTTTAGAAAATGCTCCTGATGAAATGAAGTTTTTTAACGATTTTATAGATAACGGATTGCTCGAAAGATTAAATTCTGTTGTTAATTCAGAATTTAAGGTTATGACATATACTGAAGCAATTGAAATATTAAAATCATCTAAAGAAAATTTCAAATACCCAGTTGAATGGGGAGTTGATTTGAAAACAGAGCATGAAAGATATATCTGTGAAAAAATCGTAAAGGGTCCTGTATTTTTAACAGATTATCCAAAAGAAATTAAAGCGTTCTATATGAGATTGAATGATGATAATAAAACTGTTGCAGCAACAGATATGTTAGTTCCAGGTATAGGAGAACTAATAGGAGGAAGTCAAAGAGAAGAAAGACTTGAAATATTAGAACAAAAAATGAAAGATTCAAATATGAATATTGAAGATTATTCTTGGTATTTAGACTTAAGAAGGTTTGGTGGAACAAAACATGGTGGTTATGGATTAGGATTTGAAAGGATGTTAATGTATCTAACAGGAATGCAAAATATAAGAGACGTATTACCTTTCCCAAGAACAGTAGGATTATGTGAATTTTAATATTATAATTTTTAAAATGAGGTGCACTTTGCATCTCATTTTTTAGTAATAATATGCAAGAAAATATTATACATTTATTTAATATATTAAAATTATTTAATATATTATATCTTAATTAATTAAAAATAGATTTTTTTGTAATAATATGTTATAATTATAATGTATTTTTATTTCGTAATTGCAATAATTGAGGTGTATTATGTTAAAGAATAAAAAAGATATAATTTTAATTGTATGTATGTTTTTAGGATTAACTGTTCTTGGATTTACTTATAAATATTTAACATCTACTAACGAGAAAAAAGCTGTAGAAAATATTCACAATGAAAGCAAACTCCAAAATGAAGAAAACTCTTCAGAAAATAAAGATCAAAATTTAGAAATATATGTACATATTGATGGAGAAGTAAAAAAACCTGGTGTATATAAGATGAAAATAGGGGATAGAGTTAATGACGCAATTCAAGCAGCAGGTGGATTAACTGAAAATGCTGAAAAAAGCAAAATTAATTTGGCTACAAAACTTAAAGATGAAATGAAAATACATATTTTCAAAATTGGAGAAACTAATGGAGATTCACACAATGAATCTAGAGATGTTGATAATAGCTCCATTGAAAGTAATAGTAAATTAATTAATATTAATACTGCAAGTAAGGAAGAGCTTTGTAAATTAACTGGAATAGGAGAGAATAAAGCTAAACTTATAATAGAGTATAGAGAAAAAAAGAAATTTACTAAAATTGAAGATATTACAAAAGTTTCGGGAATTGGAAAGAAAACTTTTGAAAAAATAAAAAATGATATAACAGTAGATTAGGAGAAAATAATGAAAGATACTAATTTAAAAGATATAAAATTAACTTCATATGCTAAAACTTCGGGATGAGCAGCTAAAGTTGGTCCAGATATTCTGGACGAGGTATTATCAGGATTGGATAACAGCACTTCAATAAGTGAAGATTTAATTGTAGGAATAGAAACTTCTGATGATGCAGCTGTTTATAAGATTAATAATGAACTAGCATTAATTGAGACTTTAGACTTTTTTACTCCTATAGTTGATGATCCGTATACTTTTGGCAAAATTGCCGCTGCTAATTCTCTTTCAGACGTTTATGCAATGGGTGGAGAACCAACTATGGCGATGAATATTGTATGTTTCCCAAATTGTTTACCTCCAAAGATTTTAACAGAAATATTAAAAGGTGGACTTGAAAAAATGCAAGAAGCTGAATGTTTACTAATTGGAGGACATACTGTTCAAGATGATGAACCGAAATATGGGTTAAGTGTTTCGGGTTTTGTTCATCCTAATAAAGTTTGGAAAAATTCCTCTGCTAGAATTGGTGATATTTTAATTTTAACAAAGCCATTAGGTCTCGGAATAATAAATACTGCTATAAAAGGTGGAGTTGCAACTGAAAAAGAAATTGCAGATGCAGTTCATACTATGGAAACTCTTAACAAATACGCAAAAAGATCGATAGAAAATTATACAATTAATTCTTGTACGGATATTACAGGATTTGGATTAATGGGCCATTGTTATGAAATGGCTAAAGGATCAGATACCACTTTTGTACTTGATAGTTCTAACTTACCTATTTTAAAGGGTGCAATAGATTATGCTAATATTGGACTTATTCCTAAAGGTTGCTACGATAATAAAAAATTTGTTGGAAATAACTATATGGTGGGAAAAGAAATAAATGAATCTCTTTTAAATGTAATGTTTAATCCTGAAACATCAGGTGGACTTCTAATTACAGTTCCTGAAAACGAAGTAGTAGATATTCTAAATAATTTAAGAGGTATTCCAACAAGATTTGCTGTTGTTGGTAAAGTTGTAGAAAAAAAAGAAAAATATTTAATAATAAAATAATAATATAATTAAGTAATTTTAAAGTGGAGAAGACTATGAATTTATACAAAATGATACCTAAAGTTGATCAAATATTAGATAATAAAGTAATAAAAGATTTATTAGATAAAAATTCAAAAAATTTAGTTATGGAATCAATTCATGAAGAACTAGATAATATTCGAAATAATATTTCTAATGGATATGATAAAAATATTATATCAAATAAGATTGAAAATCTAATTGATAACATTAAAGATAATTTAATGAACAAAAAAACATTCAGTTTAAGAAATGTTGTTAATGCATCAGGAGTTGTTATTCATACTAATTTAGGAAGATCTGTTTTAAATAATGAAATTTTTGAAAATATTAAAAAAGTTTCAATCGGATATTCTAATCTTGAATATAATTTAGAAAAAGGAGAACGTGGATCGAGATATTCTCATTTAAGTGAAATTATAAAAAAAATTACCGGGGCAGAAGACTGTATGGTTGTAAATAATAATGCTGCGGCAGTTATGTTGATTCTATCTACAATAGCAAAGGGAAAGAATGTAATTACAAGTAGAAGTGAGCTTGTTGAAATTGGAGGATCATTTAGAATTCCTGATGTTTGTAGAGAAAGTGGAGCAGAACTAAAAGAAATAGGGACAACCAATAAAACACATCTTAGAGATTATGAAAATGCCATTGATGAAAATACAGCAGCACTGTTTAAAGTTCATCAAAGTAATTTTAAAATTTTAGGATTTACTGAAGCTGTGTCTTCATTTGAATTAAATAGTTTAAAAGAAAAATATAATATTCCTATTATTGAAGACTTAGGTTCTGGAGTTCTTATAGATTTATCTAAATATGGATTATCTCATGAACCGACTGTCCAAGAATGTATTAAAAATGGTGTTGATATTGTAAGTTTCAGCGGAGATAAATTGCTTGGTGGAGTTCAAGCAGGTATTATTGTTGGTAAAAAAGAATATATTGAAAAAATGAAAAAAAATCAATTAACTAGAGCTTTAAGAGTTGATAAATTTACTTTGTCAGCATTAGAAGCTGTATTTTCATATTATATTGACGAAGAATTAGCTATTTCAAAGATACCAACATTAAATATGTTAACTATAAAAATTGAGAAACTATACGATAAAGCCCAAAAACTTATCGAATATTTGGGAGAAAATAATGAATTTTCTTATGAAATTATAGATATCGATTCAGAAGTTGGTGCAGGTTCACTTCCAACTCAAAAATTACCATCTAAGGCTATAAAAGTAATTTCAAAATCATTTACAGAAAATGAATTAGAAGAAAAGTTAAGAAGTAATAAAATTCCAATAATTACAAGAATTTATAAAGGAAATTTAATTTTTGATGTGAGAACAATTTTTGAAAATGAATTTTGTATAATTAAAGATGCATTAAATTCGTTAATAGGAGAATAATATGGATAATAAGAAAAATATTATCGTAGGAACAGCCGGACATATAGATCACGGTAAAACAACTTTAATAAGAGCATTAACTGGAAGAAATACAGATAGATTAAAAGAAGAACAAAATAGAGGTATATCTATTGAATTAGGATTTACTCATTTTGATTTAAATGATGAACTTAGAGTAGGAATTATTGACGTTCCTGGTCATGAAAAGTTTATAAAAAATATGTTATCCGGTATTTGTGGAATGGATATGATAATTTTAGTTGTAGCTGCTGATGAAGGAATCATGGCTCAAACTAAGGAACATTTAGATATTCTAAATTTAATAGGTATAAAAAATGGAATTATTGCTTTAACAAAATGCGATTTAGTTGATAAAGATTGGATTGAACTTGTTAAATTAGATATAGCTGATGAAGTTTCTGGAACATTTTTAGAAGATGCTAAAATAATAGAAGTATCATCAACTGAAAAAATTGGAATCGATAAACTAAAAAATGAAATAATTAGAATTGTAGATACTTTACCTGAAAAAGATTTAAATTCAAATCCAAGATTATATGTTGATAGATCATTCTCAATAACGGGATTTGGGACTGTTGTTACAGGAACATTAATATCAGGAACACTGAATCTTGATGATGAAATTCTAATTTATCCTTCAAACAAAATAACAAAGGTTAGAAATTTACAAGTACATGACAATAATGTTAATTCGGCTTATTCTGGTCAACGTGTTGCTGTAAATCTCGCAAATATCAAAAAAGAAGATGTTCCAAAGGGTTCAGTACTAGTTCCTAATAACACTTTTACTGAGAGTAGTATTATAGATGTAAAATTAAAGACAATTAATTTACCTTTTGAAATTACTAATAGAACAAGATTTCATTTATATATAGGTTCCAGTGAAGTTTTATGTAGAGCAATCTTATTAGAAAATGACGTGTTAGAATCAAATAAAGAATATATAGTTCAATTAAGATTGGAAGAACCTATCATTAGTAAAAGAAATGATAGATTTATATTAAGATTATTTTCACCACTATATACTATTGGTGGAGGATATATTATTGATCCAAATGCTACTAAGAAAAAAAGATTTAATAGTTATGATATAGAAAAAATTAAAAATCTTGATAATTGTAATTTCAAAGAATATATATATAATTACATAGATAGATTTAGTGAAAAATTCTATATAGAAAAAAATTATTACAATTTTTTATCAGATTCAGATAATAATATTTCTAAATTTATTGATGAATTAATAAATGAAAATAGAGTTGTTTCTTTTGGAAATAATTCTGATAGATTAATTTTATCAGATAGATATATAGCAATGTTATGTAAAAAAATAACTAAATTTATAGAAGATTTTCATGTTAAATACCCAAAAAGAATTGGAGTTTCAAAAGAAACTATTAAATCAAAATTTTTTGATTCTTTAAGTGGAAAAACAAAAAATGAATTTATGAACTACTTAATTTCAGATAATTTTAAAGTTTCAGATGAATATATTTCTACTCTAGATTTTACAGTTTCATTAGATGATGAAGATTCTAAATATATTAAAAATATTAAAAACATATTTAATTCAAGTAAATTCTCAATTTTAAATTTTGACGATTTTAGTTTAAATATTACAATCGAACACTTTAAGGAACTTATATTGTATTTGATAGCTAATAAAGACATTGTGAAATTAGATTCAGGTTATATGCTTAAAGATAATTATAACTTAGCTGTAAATATGATTAGGGAATTTATAATAAGAAATGGAACTATTTCTGTCTCAGATGCAAGAGATTTATTAAATTCTAATAGAAAATCCTCTATGGAATTACTTGAATTTTTAGATAAAGAAAAGATAACTTTAAGAAAAGATAATGAAAGAATATTGGTGAAATAGGAGAAGATTATGAAATTAAAAATATTAATGGCTTTACCTACGGATTCACAAATAAATGATTTAATGTATTCGATGACGGAAGATGAAAATTATGAAATAACTAATTCTAATAATATCGAAGATACTATTATTTTAGCTGATCAGAAAAATTTTGATATGATTATTATGGATATGAATTTTAAGGATGGTACGGGATTAGACCTTAAAAGAAAGTTAAATGAATTTTGTGATATTCCTACTATTGTCACTACTACTTTAAAGGATGATATGCAAAAAATTTTAATTTTTGAATATGGAGCTGATGATTATTTAATTTATCCATTTAATATTCTTGAATTAAAAGCAAGAATTAGAGCTATAATGAGAAGATTTGGTCAAAGAAGAACAGATATTGATAACTTAATATTTGCTGATGACCTAGAATTTAATATAGTAGGAAGAACTGTTAAGCTTAAAGGTGAAGAGGTTGATTTAACTGGAAAAGAATTTGATATTTTGTATATAATGGCTATTAATCCTGAAAAAATTTTTAGTAGAGAAGATATTGCTAGAACAGTTTGGAAAGAAGAACGTGTTAGTGATTACAGAAAAATAGATGTTCATATTAGAAGATTAAGAGAAAAAATAAATATAGGTGATGTTACTTATATTCAAACTAAATGGGGAGAAGGCTATTATTATAAAAAAATACAAGGCTAAATAGGAGATAAATATGAAAGATTTGATTAGTAATTTGAGAGAAAAAATTTTAAGTGAAATTAAAAATTCAGTGGATAAAAACGCCTTAGAAGAACTTAGAATTAAATATTTAGGAAAAAAAGGTGAATTTACTAGTATTCTTAGAAATATGGCAAATGTTTCAAAAGAAGAAAGACCGAAAATAGGAGAACTTATAAATGTAACAAAACAGGAAATTGATAGTATAATAAATGAAAAAATTGAAAGTTTTAATAAAATAGAATTAGAAAAAAGAATTAAAAAAGAAACTATTGACGTTACAATAAATAAAAAACTTATTTACATAGGTCATAGACACCCTTTAAATAATACTATGGAAGAGTTAGAGAATTTTTTCATTTCAATGGGTTTTTCAGTAATTGATGGCCCTGAAATTGAAACTGTTGAAAATAATTTTAATAAACTAAATTCTCCAATGGATCATCCATCAAGAGAAATGTCAGATACATTTTACATTGATAAGGATTTGTTACTTAGAACTCATACATCTCCTGTTCAAATTAGAACTATGATGACAACAAAACCACCTATAAAAATGGTATCAGCTGGTAGAACATTTAGATTTGATGAAGTTGATGATACTCATTCACCAATGTTCCATCAAATTGAAGGACTAGTAGTAGATGAAAATATAAATATGAGTAACTTAATTGATACTCTTAATACTTTTATTAAAGAGTTTTTTGGAGAAGATATGAAAACAAGATACAGACCACATTATTTTCCATTTACTGAACCTAGTGCTGAAGTAGATGTTTCTTGTTTTAATTGCAAGGGTAAGGGATGTCCAGTTTGTAATGGGACTGGATGGAGTATGGAATTACTAGGATGTGGAATGGTTCATCCTAATGTATTAGAAGCATGTGGTATTGATTCGAAAAAATATTCTGGATTTGCCTTTGGAATGGGAATTGATAGAATTACAATGGTTAAGCATAAAATAAATAATATTAGATTATTATATGATAATGATAAGAGGTTTTTAGAACAATTTTAAGGGGGATTATATGTTATTACCAATTAAATGGGCAAAAGAATATGTTGATATAAATGATAATATAATGAATATATGTGATAAGGTAACACTTACAGGATCACATGTTGAATCTATTATAAAATTAGGCACTAAAATTGATAATATTGTAGTTGGTAAAATTATAGATATTTACAGACATGAAAATTCAAATAAATTATGGATTACTAAAGTTGATTTGGGAAATGAAATAGTTCAAATTGTTACTGCTGCACAAAATTTACAACAATTTGATTATGTACCAGTTGCTAAAGTTAACTCTACACTTGCTGATAATACACAAATCAAGGAAGCAAAACTTGCTGGAGAAATTTCTCAAGGTATGTTTTGTAGTTACAAAGAATTAGGATATCCTGATTCTGTTATTCCTAAAGAATATAAAGACGGTGTTCTTAGAATTTTTGATGAAAATATAGTTCTTGGAACTGATATTAGAGAAATTCTAGATTTAGATGATACTGTTGTAGAATTTGAAATAACTCCAAATAGACCTGATTGTCTATCAATTGTTGGTATGGCTCGTGAAATTGCAGCAAGCTTTAATGAAAAATTAAATCCAGTAAATCTTATGGATACTAAAGAAATAGAAAATAAAAGTTCATTAAATATTAATATTAATTCAGAAAATTGTAGAAGATATTCTGCTAGTATTGTAAAAAATGTAAAGATAGAGGAATCAGATAGAAAAATTCAAAATTATCTATTGAATTCTGGTATAAGACCTGTAAACAATATTGTAGATTTAACTAATTTTTTGATGCTAGAATTAGGTCAACCATTACATGCTTTTGATTTAGATAAATTAGAAGGTAATATTTCTATTAGAAATGCCTTTGAAGGAGAAAAAGTAGTAACTCTAGATGATGTTGAAAGAATTCTTTCAAGCGAAGATATATTGATATGTGATAATGTAAAACCTATTGCTATTGCGGGTGTTATGGGTTTAAAAAATTCTGAAATTGATGAAAATACTAAAAATATTTTTATTGAATCTGCTTATTTTACAAAAAAAGCTATTAAATCTACATCAAAAAGATTAGGTTTAAAATCTGAAGCATCTATAAGATATGAAAAGGGATTAACTTCAGAACATACTATGAATGTTTTATCAAGGTTTTTATATTTACTAGAAAAAAACGTTGAATGTAAAATTGACTCAGTATTTGATGTAAATAATGAAAAAACAGTTACAAAAATAATAGAATTTAATCCTAATTTAGTAAAAAAATTACTAGGTGTTGAGATTAGAAATTCTGAAATTATAAACTATTTAAATTTATTAGAAATTAATACAGAAATTGAAAATAATACTATAATTTGTACTATCCCTTATTTCAGAACAGATTTAGCTATTCAGGAAGATATTGTTGAAGAAATAGGTAGACTATATGGATTCTCAAATCTTAAGCCTACACCTATTTTAGCACCTAATACAATAGGTAGAAAAAGCAGAAAAAGAATACTTGAGGATAAGATAAAAAATATTTTATTAAATTTGGGATTATATGAAATTACAACTTATTCTTTTATTGGTGGTAATATTATTGGAAAAGTAAAAATGAGTACTCAAAATACAGTAAAGATTTTAAATCCATTAGGAGAAGAATTTAGTATTATGAGAAAATCTTTAATTCCAAATGTAATTGATGTTTTAGCTAAAAATTTGAATTATAAAAATGAAAATTTATTAGTCTACGAATTAGGTAATACATTTCACAATATTACCAATGACAAAGTGCCAGTAGAAAAGAAAAAATTGGTTATAGGTTGTTATGGAAAATATGATTTTTATTATATTAAAGATATTGTTGTAAATTTATTTAATATTTTGAACATTAAAGACCTAGAATTCAAAAAAAATAGTTCTATAGACTATTTTCATCCTGGTGTAAGTGCTGATATATTAGTAAATGAAGAAAAAATTGGAGAAATAGGACAAATATCTTATGATGTTTGTAAAAATTTTTCAATAAAGAAAAATATCTTTGTTTGTGAAATTGATCTTGAAAAGATAAGAGATAAAGTAAGTTTAATAAAAATATATGAGCCATTAATTAAATATCCTGATGTTAAAAGAGATTTAGCCATAATAGTAGATAAAGATGTAGATAGTGGCAGCATTGAAAAAATATTTAGAGATAATTCAAGTAATATTTTAAAAGATGTTGAACTATTTGATATTTACACTGGTAATCAAATTGAAAATAGTAAAAAATCAATGGCTTACAAACTAACCTTCCAATCACAAGACAAAACTTTAGTTGATGAAGATATAAATTGTGTAATTGATAAAATGTTATCTGATTTAAAAGAAAAATTAGGAGCTTATTTAAGATTTTAACTAGGAGATTAATATGGAAACTAATAAAATAAAAGTCAATATTGCGGGAACTACTTATACAATTATTGGAGAAAAAAGTAATAAAGAAGTAGAAGAAATAGCAAATTATGTTGATGAAGAAATAAAGAAAATCACATCGCAAAATTATTTATTAAACCCTACTATGGCTGCTACATTAGTCGCACTAAATATTTCAAGCGATTATTTTGACTTAAAAAAAGAAATTAACTTATTAACTGAAGATAGTGAATTTCCTGTAAAAAAGCAAGAAGAATTTATTAAAAATAGTCAAAAAATTGAAAAAGAAAAGGAAGAACTAAAAAAAATAGTAGAAGATCTAACAGATAAGAATAATGTTTTAACTCGTACAATAAATTCTCTTGAAAAAAGGTATGAAAATATTGAAAAAATTTCATATGATAATTTTTATGAATTAAAACAAAAAAATGAGAAAATAATAGAATTACAAAATGAAATTGTTAATATTAAAAATGAATATATTGAAAAAATTATAAAAATGGAGAAAAAATAATTATAATGAACTATAAAGTGTTAAAAACTTTAGAATTTTATAAAATTATAAATATGTTATTGAATCGTTCTCAAAGTATAATAGGAAAAAAAATTATTAAAAATTCAGAAATTTCATCAAATTTAATAGAAGTACAAAGACTATTAGATGAAACAGATGAAGCTTATAGATTTATAATAAAACATAGATTACCAGGCATTTCTAATATCGATGATTTAGAGGAAGATTTTAAGCTTTTAGAAATAGGACAATATTTTTCACCTAAAAATCTTTTAGAAGTTTGGAAGCTTCTCAATACTTCAAGATTTTTAAAAAATATAATTTCAGAAGAAGAGTCATCTGAATTTAAAAATATTTTTGAACTTATAAATTCTTTAAATATAGCTACTCAATTGGAAAAAGATATAGAAATGTCTATAATATCCGAAAATGAAATTTCTGATGATGCAAGTTCTGATTTAAAAAGAATAAGAAGAATGATAAAATCAAAAAACGATTTGATTAGAGATAAACTTAATCAACTGATTTCAACTTCTGATAAGTTAATGGATAATCTATATACGTTAAGAGATGGTAGATATGTAGTTCCAGTAAGAAGTGAGTTTAAAAATTCTTTTAAAGGTATTGTTCATGATCAATCTGCTTCAGGACAGACAGTTTTTATAGAACCTATGTTTGTAGTTGATCTAAATAATGATTTAAAAAAATTAGAAATTGATGAAGAAAAAGAGATTGAAAGAATTTTAATTGCGTTTTCTAGCCGTGTTTTAGAAATTTTACCTGAATTAATTTCAAATTTAAGTGTAATTGCTAAAATCGATTTTATATTTTCAAGAGGAAAATTGGCATATGATATGGAAGCTATTAAACCTATAATAAATAATAGAGGTATTATTTCATTACAATCAGCTAGACATCCTCTAATAGATAGGGATAAAGTAGTTCCAATTGATATTTCTCTTGGTAATAGTTTTAATACTTTAGTTATAACAGGTCCAAATACTGGAGGTAAGACTGTTACTCTAAAAACTGTTGGAATTTTGACCTTAATGACTCAATATGGACTTATGATACCTTGTGCAGATAATTCAGAAGTAGCTGTATTTGATGAATTGTTCGCAGATATTGGTGATGAGCAAAGTATTGAACAGTCTTTAAGTACTTTTTCGTCACATATGAAAAATATAATTGAAATAATAAAAAATGCAAAAGAAAATTCATTAATATTATTTGATGAATTGGGATCTGGTACAGATCCTGAAGAAGGATCTGGTCTTTCAATTTCAATATTAAATTATTTTTTAGGAAGGAATATTAGAACTATTGCTACAACACATTATAGTCAATTAAAAATGTATGCAATGTCAACTGAAAATGTTCAAAATGCTGCAATGGAATTTGATGTTGAAAAATTAGAACCTACTTATAAGTTAATTATCGGAATTTCTGGAAAATCAAATGCGTTTGAGATTTCTAAAAAATTAGGACTTGATGAAAGCTTTATTGTTAATGCTAAAAAGTTTATATCCAATAACGAATTATCTTTTGATAAATTAGTTAGTAATGTTGATAATAGACGTAAAGAATATGAAGAGCTTATTATTGAACAAAGAGAGATATTAAATTTTAATAAAAAAATTAAAGAAGAATATGAAGAAAAACTTGAAAAATTTAATAAACAAAAAGAAAAGAAGATAAGAAAATTAGAAGAATATATTGAAAATTCAATATATGAAACCGAAAAATTTTGCAAAGAGACTATTAATCATATAAATAAAGCAAGATCAAAAGAGCAATCTACTAAATTGAAAAAAATATCTGAAGAAATACTAAAGAAAATGGATAAGATTAATCATTCGAAAATGATTAAAAAAGAAAATGAATCAAATACATTAAAAGAACCTTTAATGTTAGGAGAAGAAGTTAAAGTTTTAAGTTTAAATGAAAATGGATACATACAGACACTACCTGATAAAAATGGAAATTTGCAGGTTAAAATTGGGATTTTAAAAGTAAATGCAAATATTAGTGATATTATTAGAATTGAAAAAATTATTGATAATTCTAAAGAAAAAATATCTCATTCTAAAGCCACTTTTATTAAGAGTGATAAAATGTATAATAATAAGATAGATGTAAGAGGATATAATACAGAAGATGCAATTTATGAAATTGATAAATTTTTAGATGATTCTTTTATAGCTAATTTAAATGAAGTAACAATTGTTCATGGTAAGGGAACTGGAGTTTTAAGAAATAATATTTCAGATTTTTTGAGAAAACATAAATTGGTTAAATCTTTTAGCTTTGCTAAATTTAATGAAGGTGGCGATGGAGCTACTATTGTAAAACTAAAATAGGAGAAAATTATGATAAACTTTAAGGATATAGTTATAAATACTATTTTTGATTTAGATATAAATTTAAATAAAGAAGAAATTAGAGAATTGATAGAAATTCCTCCTAATCCAGAAATGGGAGACTTCTCATTTCCATGTTTTAAATTATCTAAAACTTTAAGAAAAGCACCAAATATAATTTCTAAAGAATTGGTAAATAGAATTAATATAGATGATAGTATATTCTCAAATGTAAAGAATGTTGGACCTTATATTAATTTCTTTGTTAGAAACTCAGAATTTTCTAAAAATGTTATAAAAGAAATATTTGATAAAAAAGAAAAATATGGATCTTCACAAGATAATTTAGATAAAACTATTGTTATTGACTATTCTTCAACAAATATAGCTAAACCATTTCATATTGGACATATAAGAAGTACATTAATTGGAAATGTAATTAAAAACATTTATAATTTTCTAGGCTATAATACAGTTGGTGTAAATCATCTTGGAGATTATGGAACCCAGTTTGGAAAAATAATTGCTGCATACAAATTGTGGGGGAATGATGAAGAGATAAATGCTGACCCTATAAATCAATTATTAAAATTGTATGTCGATTTTAATAATCTATGCAAAACTGATGAAAAAATGTTAGAAACTGCTAGAGACTATTTTAATAAATTAGAAAATGGAGATGAAGAGTCCGTTAGACTTTGGAATTGGTTTAAAGATATTAGTTTAATGGAATTTCAAAAGGTTTACGATAAATTAAAAGTTGAATTCGACTCATATAGAGGTGAAGCTTATCATTCTCAGTTTATTGATGATGTTGTTAAAGAACTTGAAGATAAAAATTTATTAGTTGAAAGTGATGGATGTAAAATTGTTAATCTAGATAAATATGATTTACCACCTGCTTTGATTTTAAAAAGTAACTCTTCCAGTACTTATATAACAAGAGATATTGCAACTGCATTAACTAGAAAAAAAGATTATAATTTTTATAAAAATATTTATGTAGTTGCAACTCAGCAAAAATTACATTTTCAACAATTAAAAGCTATTTTAGAAGAAATGGGATATGAATGGGCTAAAGATTGTATTCATGTTTCATTTGGTATGGTAAGTGTAAAAGATAATTTTTTAGGAACTTCTGCAAAACTAAGCACAAGAGAAGGAAATGTTATATTCTTAAATGATGTACTTGAAAAAAGTGTAGAAAAAACTCTAGAAATTATAAACGAGAGAAACAGTTCTCTCGAAAACAAAGAAGAAATTGCTAAAGAAGTAGGAATTGGTGCTGTAATATTTCAAGAACTATTCAATACTAGAATTAAAGATTATTCTTTTGATTGGAATAATGTTCTTAATTTCGAAGGAGAAACAGGTCCGTATGTTCAATATTCCGCTGCAAGAGCTAATAGTATATTAGAAAAGAATGATTTTTATTTAAAATTAGATAATATTGATATTTCGAAAGTTTCAAATTACGAAATGAATATTGATGAATTATCTTTAATTAAATCAATTTATAAATTTGAAGATATTTTATTAGATTCAGCCAAGAAATATGAACCTTCAATACTTGCAAGATATATAACTGAAGTTGCAAAATTATTTAATAAATTTTATAATTCTTGTCCTATAAGTAATCAAGAAGATAGTGTTAAAGAATTTAGGCTTATATTAACATATTGTACAAGATTACTTATTGAGATTGGATTAGGACTTTTAGGTATGGATACTCCTAAAAAAATGTAGGTGAATATGGATAATTTATATAATTATTTTAGAAAATTTTCTGATAAAGTATATTTTCTTACAGTGAAAAATATTGAAATTAATGAAAAAAATTATAAAAATATCGATTTTCCAATTAGTTCAAATGTTTTATTAGAAAATATTAAAAATAATAAATTTAATGAAAATATTAATTTATCATACTTTTTTGAAGGGATTTTATTGTTAAATGGAATAGATTCAAATTTTGAAAATATTGAATTTTTAAATGGTTTTATAAAATCAAAAAATATTAACTTATTAGATTTTGTTAAGTCTAAAATTGATTTTAATGATAATAATTATGATACAATAATTTATAATTTATTAATTATTAGAGGATTAATTAATTTAGAAATATCTGATGATTTTATTATAAAAATATATACTAAATATCTTTTAATGATTTTAGATTATGATAATAGTTATTATAATATAATAATTAATGAAATTAAAATTTTGCTGTCTAATTTAGAAAATAAAAATGAAGATGATTATTTGCTAAATATGCTTTATGGTGATTTATGCGTAAAAGAAAAATTTTATATTAAAGCTAGTATATATTATAAAAAAGCCATAACTAATTCAAATAAGATTATTGATAATATTATCAATAAAAAAATACAAGATATAAATGTAAAAGTTAAAATTGAAGAGCTACTACAACTGGTAGATAGATATAAGTTTGAAGACTGTTATAAAATATTAAAAAATATTGATAATTTTAATCTAGATAAAGAAGATTCTTATTGGATTGGATATATATATAATAAATTAAATGAAAATGAAAAATCTATAGAATTCTACGAAAAATCATTGGATTTAAACGCCGATTTTTTGAATATTTTTATAGAATTAGGGTTATTATATTATAAAACACAAAAAATCGAAAAATCGCTTGAAATTTTCGAAAGAGGGCTATCTTTATATATTGATGATGAAATATTGTTATTTAATAAGATAATATTGGAATTAAAACTGAAAAAATATAAAAACGCAAAAAAAGATATTGATAAATTATTATTATACGAGGATTTAGATAATTCTATAATGAATGATATATTATATTTAAAAGAATTATACAAAGAAAATTTAAAATAGTTTTTTCCTATAGTATTGACTTTTTGGAAATAATATAATATAATTTATGCATAAATAGAGTAGAGATTTAGTTAGAGTCTCTTCTTTATTTTAAATTTTTTATTTTTCGCAAAATAATAGTTTTGCGAAAAAACATTAAATATTTTTTTACTCACAAGCTTAGTGTTTGTGAGTTTTTTTAAAATAGATTAATGAGAAATATTTAATTTTCATGTTTCATTATTTCTTTAAGCTCATTATATATAATTATAATTTTATTGTCAATACCTATTTTATAAATTTATTAATTGTTTGATTTGTTAATATAATATATTATATTATATATATATATTTATTTATTCTTATATTTATATTTATATTTTTTTCTTTTTAATTAAATATATATATATTTTTAAAGTTATTTTTAGCTCTTTTGTATGCAAGTGATACCAATAGCTACAGAAGATATAAAACAACATTTTTCTAATAAAAGTAAACAAATTTCTATTTTTTAATATCTTTTTTCTAAAAATAAAACATCATATTTTTATATAGTTGTTTTTTTAGCTAATTTATGATATTATAAAGACAAAAATTAAAAGGAAGTGTTGAAATGAAAGAACTTGTAAACTATAACAATGAAATTAATAAGGTTGCATTAAAAAACTTTAATTCAAAAGAATTAGATTTATTAATGGCTATATGTTCAAAAATGAAAGATGAAGAATTGAAAGAAGTAAGTTTTGATTTTGAGTATTTAAGAAGATTAGTTAATTATGATATATATTCAACTTCCGAAAAATTTTATTCTGATTTAAAAAACACATATAATAAACTGCTTAAATGTGTTTTTGGTTGGGAAAATGAAAAAGAAATAGTTATGTTTGTATTATTTACCAAGTATAAAATTGACAAGGATAAAAAGACTGTTAATATAGCTGTAAATGAAGATTTTTACTGGGTACTAAATGAATTAACTCAGAAATTTACTAAATTTGAATTATCTGAATTTATAAGTCTTAAATCAACATATTCAAAAGAGTGTTACAGAAGATTGAAACAATATAGAAATACTGGAATGTGGATAGTTGAAATTGATGAATTTAGAAGATTGTTAGATATTCCAAACTCATATAAATCCGGGAATATTGATCAAAGAGTTTTAAAACCTATTTTAAATGAACTATCCCCTATTTTTAAGGATTTTAGAATTGAAAAAATAAAGAAAGGAAAAGTTATAGTTCTATTAAAATTTTCATTTATTCCTGAAGCAAAAGACATAGCTTACTTTAAAAGTGAAGATGAAGCTATAATTTATGCTTATAAGACTGGTAAAAATACAAAATTTGAGATATTATTTGATAAAAACAAAGGCTATTTTGCTAAATTTAGTTAAAAAACTATTTACTAAAGTAGTTAATTATTATATAATTATCTAGCATTATTATACGAAAGGGGGTGAATTTAATGTCCTCTGTCGAAGCTATAATTTTAATTTCGTTGTTGATTGCGTTATTGAAATTGCTTAAAGATTTTAAATAATCAACATAAAAAGCAAGGTTGGCAGACCTTGCTTTTTCATTTGCATTATTAATACGTGAGATGAAAATGTCCTCTAAAAATTTTAATCTCAACTATATAATACCACAATTTATAAAAAAGTCAACTCTTTTTTATAAATTGTTTTACAATTTTGTATATAATTAAGCACTAATATTATAAATTATTTTATATTTTTAATCAATAGTTTGAACTAAATTTTTGCTTTTATAATCAATTTTTTCAAGTAATTTTTGATATTCTTTCATATTTTTTATTTTTTCTTCTTGTAAATTTTTAGTTGTATTTTTAGTTAAGTTCCTAAATATTCTTAATGCTGAACTCGTATTTATTTTTCTTTTTTTAGATACATTTATATAATTTTCATAGTTTTTTAACTTATAAATCTTATCAATTTTTATGTTTTTTGTATAATTTTTTTTATTTATTTTTGACTCTGCAGATATTTCTGCAGAAGTGATTTTTTTATCTTCAGTGTTAGAAAATTTATTTTTTTGTGATTTTAGTTCTATTCTTATTTTTGATAAATCAATATCTTTTAACTCCTTCAGTAATTTATTTGCTGTTCTTGAGTAAATATCTTCTAATTTATTGTTTTTATAATTGTTAGATGTATTTGTTTTGTAAATATAGTGCTTTTGTTGTCCGTATATCCTGGTAAATTCTTTTTCCTGTTTTTCCAAAATATTTTTTAATTTTTCAAAATTGTCGCTATGATATTTGTTTAAATAATTTTTAGTAAATGTTTCTATTTGTGGTTTTATGTGTTTAATTCTTTTATTATTAAATTGCCACAAATTTTTATTCTCCGGGAGTTTGTTATAAATGTTTTGTAATTCTTCCAATTCGACCTTAGAAAAATTTTGAAAATTTACATCACTTTTTAGTATTTTATTTCTAAAAATATTTTGAATTTCTTTCAAATTTTCGTAATCATTATTTAAAGAATTATGAATTTCTGATTTTGCTTTTTTAAAACTTGTAATTTTAAATTTAGCATCTTTATATTTTTCTTTATCAGTTTTTGCATTATAATTTATTTTTCGTGTTGGTGTTCCATTTTCAACAGTGTAAATATGACAATGGATATTATCTGTATCATAATGAATATTGCCTAGAAAAATATAATCTTTTAAATTCTCATTATTTAACATTTTAATCATAGAATTTCTAACTGTTGATTTTAATAAATTTTCATTTATAACACCATTAGAAATAATATTATTTTTTTCTAAATATCCATCTTCAAAAGAAATATAAGTTTTATATAAAAAACTACCATTTTTTTGAGCTTCAATAAATTGTTTTTTTATTTTTTCGATTCCATTTTTATCTATGTTATTGCTATAATTAGAAAATGTATAATTTGAATTTTCTTTGATATATTTATTTGTTTTTTGTTTATATATTTCTGTTGAATAGTCAATAACTTTTGTAAAATCTACATCATTATTTTCAATATAATCTTCGTGTTTTAGACCTTTAATACTTTCTTGTTTATATTCTTGTGTCGAATATTCTAATTCATCAGTAAAGCATCTACTTTCTTCTGGACTTCTAAATTTAGTTTTTATTACAATATTAGCCATTTTTATTTATCCTTAATTTATTAATCTTTAATCATTTCTTTATATGTCTTTTTCTTTTCTTCTAACTTATTTTTTTCAGACTGTAAACTTTCTGAAAAATTTAAAGATAAATCTAAAATTTTATCTCCAAAATAGACTCTATTTTCAAATTCTTTTATTGAAAAAGAGTTTAACATATTTAAAATAATTTCTTGATTAAATTTAACATTATCTAATTCTTTTAAGATTGCTTTATCGTTTTTAAAAGAATTATTATTTTTCATTTCTTGAATAATATTTTTTATAATATTTGAAAAATTTTTACTATTATATTTTTCATATAAAAATTCTAATAATTCTTTTTCAATTCTTATTGATTTAGTTACACAATTATTCATAAATTATTTCTCCTAATTCTTTTTTTATTGTTTCTAAAATTTCAATATTTTCAATTAAAACTTTTGTATTTAAATCTGTAATACTTTTAAAATTTTCTTCCATAGTTTTATAATCTGAAAATAAAATATAATTATATAATATTTCTCTAATTAGTTTACTTCTACTTATTTTCTTTTCTTTTGCAATCTCATCAAGTACAGCAACTATTTTGCTATCAACTGCTCTTATGTGTAAAATTTGTTTCATATTTTAACCTCTAATTTTTTATTTTTAATTAAGTATTTGTGTATTAAAATGTATTACAAACGTTAAAAACTAATAAAAAAGCTTATTTTTTGTATTAAAATGTATTACAAAAATAGTGATTTGTGTTGCACTTTTTCTGACTTTAAAATCGCTAGAAAATGGGCTTGGCTCTGCCAAGCTTGCACAAAGTGCAACACATTTTCTTTATCCTGTTTATTATATATAATAAAATAAGATTTAATAAGATTATATATAATAATATATATTGATAAATAGATTTTGTAAAAAATCTAAACATTTTTATTTGTTTTAAGGAACAAATTCAACTTCAACTTCCTTATTTTTTTTATCGTTTTTATTGACTTTTATATCAGAATTTGAAGTATTATTTTGATTATTTTTTTGTACTTTAGTTTCATTTTTTTTATTATTATTAATCGTAGAATTGTTATGTTTTTGTATCAATTTTGATTTATTTTTATTATTATTTGAGCTAGAATTTTTATTATTTTCTTCTTCTTTTTTATTATTATTTTGTTTATTTTCTTCTTCCTTTTTTTCTCTTTCTTCTTCTTTTTTATAAATTTCTTTAGCATCTAAATCATCTATTTTATTTCCGTTTTTATCTTTTTTTGATATTAAAACCACATCTTCCTTTTTTCCTGTTTGAATAAATTTTATTTCAGCATTTAACATTAAATTTTTGTTTTTTAATGTAACTATATTATTAGTCATATTTAATATTTCATCTTTCAAATTTTCGATAATATTTTTAACATTTTGTATTTTCTGTTTTGCATTATTTAATTCATCTCCAATTTGAAATTCTGTCTGCGAATTTAGTTCTTCAATATTTTTTTCTTTAATATTTATTTCATTATATTTTTCATTAATTTGTTCATCTATTTTTTCGATTTTTTCATTATTTAAGTTTATACAAAAATCTAAATAATCCACTTTGTAATCTTTAACATTTTTTTCTAAATATTCTTCTTCTTTGTAATTTTTAATATCAATAAAAAGTTTATAATTTTTATCTTTTTCTTGAAAAATTAAATTTAATATCTTATTATTTTTCTTAACTGGAATTTTCAAGAAATAGAATCCTTTAAATCTAATTTTTACTACATCATTAGTTAATTCTTTTTCGCTATCAAAATTAGATTTAATATTCATAACGTCATCATTATTTAACCAATCTTCTTCAACAAATTCTAAAAAAATATTTTCTTTAGTTTTAATTATATCTTTTAAAATAAATTCTCTATTACCTATATTTATTACTGTATTTTTTTCTATCTCACTATGTTTTTTTTCACTTTTTATAAAAAAATTTGAAAATATTATAGCTAAAAAAATCATAACCATAACAACAAAAGGTATTAGAAAAAAATAACTTTTTCTATTAGAAAACATAAGTCCACCTCCATAAAACGCTTAATTTTGCATTAAAAAAATTTTTTAATGCTATGATATGCCTTTAATTAAAAAAATAAAAATTTTGGTGATTTTAGGGCTTATTTTATTAAGTGCCACGGACTACCACCTCCTACGAAATATTTCCCAAAATCATTCTCAATATCAGCTATTTTTACCCTTGGAATTTGTGCATTTATCATTTTTCCACCTCCAATATATATACCTACGTGTGTTATAAAGTTTGAAGTATTATAAGTGCCTTTAAAAAATACGAGATCTCCAATTTCTAAGTCTGAAATTCTTGTTTTTAAGTTTTTCCCATTATTTGTAACAGCTTCATATTGTGCTTGTGCACTATGAGAAAAATTAATACCAATTTTTTTATAAACTCGCAAAGTAAAAGCTGAACAATCAATACAATACGGTGGATTATTTCCATATAATTGGTAAGGCACATTTAAGAATGAATATGCTTCACTAATTACTGTTTTTATTGTAGAATCAGAAATATTTTGTATATTTTTATAATTTCTTTCTAAAACCAAATATCTAAAAATATGCTGTATATATTTAATATCTCCGTAAACACTATAATTCCAATTTTGCAAAGTTTTTAATTTATGTTTTGAAAAACTTTCAGCATTTTCTTCAGTCCACTTTCTTCCGTTTTCTTCAACCCAACTTAAATAGCCGGAACCGTAATTATATGTTTGGAGAATAAGCTCTACAGAAAATATTAATTTTCTTTTTTCAATTTCATCAATTATTTCTCGCCATCTTTTCATTGCATGTTCAATACTCTCGTCTGCTGTTTTTATCATTCCCATTCTACCATTATATTTACTCTCTGAAGCCTGGAAAATGTCAGGCTCTTGTCCTCCTGATTCTTGAGTAGCTTGAGCTAAAATATATGGTAGGTACTCATCAGGAATATTGTATTTTCGCATATATTTTATAATTGTTTCTTTATGTTTTAAAACAGATTCTGGAATATTTATTGTAGTAGCTGTAATTTTTGTTTCTTCTTCATCATAATTTAAAACTAAAAATATACTAGAAATAACAATTAAAATACTAATAACTAACCCTATAGGAACTAAAAAAAATATTATAAACTTAATAAATTTAAAAAATAGTTGAATTTTTCTTAAATTTATTTTAATATCAGCTTCATTCATTATTTTCCACCAGTAGCAATTAATTCCTTTTCCTCATCAAGACCTAAACTTACTTTAAATATGATATTGTTTTGATTGTGCAATGATAAAATACATTCTCCAATTTTAAATTTAGAAATCGCATCTATCTCATTTTCATTAAAATTGTTTTTAAAAACATTAAGTAGCTTATTTTTTAACTGATTATCCTGTTCAAATAGAATCTTGTATTGAGATAAATTAAATAATTGATTCATTTTTTTACTTTCTTCTCTTTCCTTTATGGCATCATCAATTGTATGGTATGAAAACCAAATAGAACCCATATATTTTCTAGCTTCACGCTGAAAATCTATGAAAAATTTAATTATTTTATCATCTAATTCATCATTTAGTATTCTATGAGCTTCATCTAAAAGTAAAAAATATTTTTTAATATTAAAATCATCAATTCTATCTCCTATTTTTTCAATATCAACATTATTTATCATTTCTTCCCAAAGAATTGACAGAATATTAAAAATTACTGCAGAAAAAATTTCTTGTGGTAATGTTGCTAATTCTTTTATATTAAAAACAACCAGGTCTTCATTTTGTATATCTATTGTTGAATATCCATCAAATAAAATTCCGTTGGAATTTACAAGTTTTGTCAATTTTAATTTAATTTTATCTATACGTTTTTTTCTGAATTCATCTTGTTCTTTATCATATACTATTTTGATATATTCTAGAAAATCACTTAATACTGGATAATCTTCAGTTTTACGATTCGTTAAATTATTAAAAATTTTTAAATTATTTTTTCTTTCAAAAAAACCAATATTTTCGTAAAATTCATCTAAAAGTATTTCAAATTCATCTAAATATTCTTCTTTCAAATCTGGAGAACAATATTTAAAAAATAAAGTAACTTTAGATATATGATTTTGGTAAAATTTATTGTCTTTTTCGTCTAAATCAACTTTTGCAAGTTCACTAATTTCAATATTTTTTTCATCTTCAGAAGTATCAATAAAATTTGATTTATAAACTTGTAAAGGATTTATTATATTTTTAGAATTGTTTAAATTTATAATTTTTCCGTCAGCATAATTTATAAGTTTTTTAAATTCTCCTGAAGCATCAAATACTCTAACTCTATTTCCCTTAATATATTCATTTAATGTTAATTTTTTTAAAAAAGTTGATTTACCTGAACCCATTTGTCCCATAATTATTCCATTATATGATTTCCTAAAGTCATTTTTCAGAAATGGATTAAATATAACTGCCCCATTAGTTCTTGTCATTCCGTAAAAAGTGCCTTCATCATCATCTAGACTTGAAAAATGATAATCTATTCCAGCTCCAAGCACATCAGAATTAATTTCTTTTCCATATCTTTTAGTAAATTTAGTTGATTGAGTTGTATAACTATTATATAAAGATTTATATTCAGCTTCTAATTCATTCAGATAGATACCTGCTTTAAAATGTTTTGCCTTTAAATAATGTAAAACTTTGTTTATATCACTTTCTAGGTTTTCTAAAGAATCTGCATATACAAAAATTCTAATGTGTACTAATTTTATAGTTATTCCTGAAGTATAAATTTTTTGATGTAAACTTACACTATCATCAAAATCAGTTCCACTTTTTAATTTTTCTGTTAATTTTCTTTGTGATTTTTTTCTATCTAAATTTTCTATTAAATTTGTTTCTAATTTTTTATCAATAGTATTTTTATCCATAGTTCCAATATCTATTGTTACTATTACATTTTCCATATCTAAATCATCAGTTATTGTTTTTAACCAACATTTTCCAACTTCTGTAGGAAAAGTATGTATATGGATACAAGTTTCGTATCCATCACCTTTTTTTACAAAATTTTCTTTAAAAATTATATTAGTTTTTGCTTGTATATTATCTATAAATTCATAATCTATCTTATTTTCTTCTTCTTTGTGTTTACTTTTCTTTGATTTTAAAAAATCTGCTTTCATTTTTAACCCCTTTCGCTTTAATTAAAAATAAAAAAATTTGCATTTAAAAATTTGAATTCAAGTTATTAAGTTTGAAATAAATTTTTTCTTTTGTTTCTTTGTTAGTATGTTCTAATTTTAAAGGAAAAGTATCTTTAATTCTTTTAATATTTTCAATTAAATCTATTTCACTATTCCCAAATACCAACAAAAAGAATGATTTTTTATATTTAAAATTTTCTAAAATTTCAAATTCTTCGAGTTTTAATTTTAACATATATTGCTTAAATTTATTTTCTTCTTTTTCAATTTTATTAATTAGAAATTGTTTTTGTTTAGAAAAGTCATTAGGATAATTAATATAAATTAATTTTACATCATTACTATAAGATAGATAAAAATTTGAATTTTTATCTATCAAACTTTGTTTAAAATCAGGATTTATATTATTTAAATTTAAAGGTACGATTTCTAAAATTTCAATAAAACTGCCATCTTTATGTTTTATAAATTTATTATCTTTAATTGATAAAAAATCTATATAATCTAAAGTTGACTTTTTTATTTTTTTTCTAAATTTTTTTTCTTTTTTAATTAATTCTTTATATTCATTCTCTTTCATTTCTTCATTTAATTTATCAATAGTTACAACAGTTTTTTTATATCTTTTTTTAAAAAATATAATACTTGTAATTATAGTTTTATCAGGGTTATTAGGACTTGGTAAAAGTAGTAAAAATGTAAATATCATTCCAACAAAAACATAAAAAAATTTAATCAATAAATTTTTTAAAAATAATGAAGTTATTGATAATACAATAATAGATACTAAAAGCCATATAATAGTTTCAAGATATAAAAATTTTGTGAATTTTTGTTTTATAGCAATATTTTTATTTATTTTATACATTATTTTATCTCCTAATCTTTTTTATTAATTTTATCCCAAAAATCATTTTTATCATTTATATTTTTATCTTTATAGTAGTCATTTTTTAAATTTTCAGAACGATTTTCTTTTATTTCTTCCCAAACATTACTATTTTCAGTAAAATTTTCTCCGTTATTATTATTATTATTGTTTCTATAACTATTTATATCTTCAGTATTAGTTCCACCTTTTACATCAAATTCAAGTCCAGGTGTATTATTATCTGTTCCTGTATTGTTATTTCTTTCATTCGTTCCGTTTCTATAACTATTTATATCTTGATTTGAATTGTTTTGATCCAATTTATTTGTAAATTGTTCATTTGTATTATTGTCTGTTCCTGTATTGTTATTTCTTTCATTATTATTTTCATTAGTATTATTTTGATTACTTTTATTATCACTATGAGAGCTTGTTAAGTTTTTCAAATGACTTAAAGTATATAACCAACTACTAAGGCTAGTACTACTATGACTACTTTGTATTCCAAACGCTTTTTCTATTAAACTTGAACCTTTAAATACACCTGCAGTAGCTCCGGCAATAATAAAAATTTTCTGAACAGAATTAATTGAAGCATCAATAGAATTTACAAAAATCAAAAATTGTGAGTATATATGAATTGAAATGTAAGTTACAACTATTGTCATATAACAAATACCAATCTCACGAATTATAACTTTTCTTTTTTCTCCTGTTTCTACATCGGTAGATAATACTAAAGGAGATACAATTTTATTATATCCTAGTTCATAAATTAATTTAGAGATAGTAAAACCACTTTTTAAATATACAATTAATAGTAAAATCATAAATACTACACCATATATAAAGTTAAATTTCCAACGATAATACCCCTCAACTCTAAAACTCGGAACTAAACTGCCGTTTTCTGTAATTTTTTCAATTTCTTTATCATATCCTACAAGCCTGTATTCTAATACTTTATGAATAGGAACTCTATCTTTTAGAAGCATAGAATTGATTTTAATTCTTTTTAAATCGTCTATATGTAGGCTGTTTCCCTCAATTTTTTTAATATCTTTAAAATCTTTATCAACTAAATTTTCTTTAATATCAGTAAACATATTTTTAAAAACATTATCTACTATAGTTTCTTTACTCTTTTGTGCATTTTCTTTGTATCCTCCAAGTTTCCAAGAGTCAGGAAGATTAGTAATATCACTAGAATTAAAACTTTTAATAAAATTAAGTCCGGCTACAGTTAATTCTGAAGCTTTTGTCATAGCAAAAGGTAAAGAAGCAATTAAAACAGCTGAAATAATCGCATTTTTTATTATATCTTTATTTAATTTCATAGATAATATTGATTTTATTGAAGCAATAATAATATATAAAACTATTATTGAACCTGTAACTAATGCAACTTTGCTATATATTCTATTTATGGAATCAAACTTAAAAAAATAATTAATTCCAGCAATAGAATCAAAAAATTCATAAGCTAAACTTGTTATATAATATAATCCTTTTAAAATTGAAAAGCCTATCCACCTGAATATATCAATTATAAAACTTCTTTCTGTTAAATATTCAAAGTATTTATATAGTATATCTGCTATTTCAGTTTCAGTAAAACTTCTTAATAAAAAAATTAAATTCATAGAATTTTCCCTTCTTTTTTTATATTTTTATAGTATAATCTTTTAAATTTATTTTATCTTGATTTCCATATAGTTTATCTAAAACATAGTTTATATCAACATTCGTATCAAAATATTCGTTAAGATATTCAAAACGTGGTTTCAATTCCATTTCCCCTCTATTAAAAATAGGATATGGAATTATTTTTCTTCCTTTCAAATCTGTTCTTTTTAGAGTTCTTAAAATGATCGTTTCATTTTGTGGAATTTGTAAAACGTCTTGTGGTAAAATTATTCTTTTATTTGTTGCTGAAGAACTTTCTTTTTTTGAAATATCCATCATATTTCCAGATTTACTCGTTTTTATTATAGTTTCATCACCACATTTTTCTGAAATTTCTTTAGCAGTTTCTTTATCGTTTGTTGCAATAAAGATTGTGTTTGAACAATTATTTTTTATAATTGTCCCGGATTCTTTATATAATTCTTTAAGTTGTAAAAAAGATTGAATTACAATAATAAATTTAATTCTTTTTGATAAAGACATAGTAACCATATTAGATAGATTTTTGATAACAGGTAATTGTCCTAATTCTTCCAAAACAACAAATACATCTCTATCACAAGCCTTATTTTTATTTAAAGTTGCCTTTTTTGCTAATACAAAATATGCTTGTTCTATAAATAAAGTTGCAATCATATTTTTTGATTTATCAAAGTCAGGAATTCCTAAAAAAATAGCTTTAGGTTTACTCTTTTCTATATTTTCAATTAAGGTTATATTTAGATTAATAAATTCTAATAGATATTCATTAGATAATTTATAATTAATTTGTTTTATTAAAGTATCTTCAGTTTTGTATATTATTCCATCATTAGTATTCATTTTATAGCTAATATCCAATTTACTAATTAAGTAATTTAAAATTATTTCATAGTCTTCAGTATTTGATAGAAATTCTTTTGAATAAGAAAAATCATTTATATCATTTAATGAAATTGTTAAATTAATTTTTTTAGTAGTAATATTATTAAAATCAAATTTTATCCCTATTTTTTGCCCTTTGCTTTTAATTAAATTTTTTATTTCATTATATCGATCTTTATCTTGAATTATTGCTTTAAAAATAATCTTTTTTTCGTTTAAAATTTCATTTATTAAGCAGTTTTCAACGTTAAAAGATAATTTATATTTTTCTTTTATAAATCCAATTTCTTCAAAATCAATAGTAGATTTTGAAGTTAAAATAGCAATGTCTTTATTAGTAAAAAGACGTAATTTAGATTTAAAAGTAGCTAACACTCCGAGCCTTGTTTTACCTGGAGTATCTGAAAAAGTAGAATACATTAATCTAGGTTGATAATCTAAATCGTATTTTGCAAAATGTTCATCTAATTTATAACCTACATTATCTTCATTATTATCTAAATGTTTATTTCCAAATTCGTCATAACTATAGGAAGTCATCATATCAATAACAAATTTTACAACTGAATATATACAAACTTTGTTTTCTTCTCCTTTTTTAAAACTTTCATCAATTAAATTTAATGTAACACCATTAAATAAAGATATACTAGCTTCAATCCAAAATTCTTCTTTAGGCGTAATATTTTGTTTAAATATCTGATTTGAAACACTTTCTAAAACAGTTATAGCTTCTGTTTCATTTCCTTTTTTCCATTCGTCAATTACTAGCTGTAAAGGATTAAATTTAATACCACGTTCAGGGTTAATTAAATTTAAGATTCCAACATCGTAATCTCTTTTAATTAAAGTATTATATGATGCTGAAGCAAGTTCAAGTTTTGGGTCATTAGATAAAAACGAAGGTTTATTTTCTGCTCTTGTTATTGTATCTAGTGTTGGAAAAAGCCAAAGTTCTCCTTTTCCACTTCTTGACATTCCTATTAACAAATTGTGTACTGGAGAATCATCAATAAATATATTATTTTTGTATCTACTTATAACTACACCAGGATTACCTTTATATTCTTTTTCTAAATCAGGAATTGCTTTATATTGTTCTTGAATTTCTTTTAAAGTTGTAAATCTATTAGTTCCGTGTTGACCTTTATTAATTCTTTTTTCATCAATTTTTTTAGCTATAAAATATCTTAAAAAAATTAATATAAATATACTAAAAATTATTAAATTAACTATCGAAAAAGTGGTTGTAAATTTTATATCTAAAAATGCTTTTATATATTCAAATTGTAAGTTATTATTTTTAATTTTTTTTATAAAAAAATTTGTTGAATAAATTAAAAAATTTGAAAAAGACATAACACAAAAACATAAAAATCCACTTAAAAACAAAAGCAAAATTTTATTTTTTTTCATATTTTTTACCTATTATTCATTTGATTTTAAAAATTCTTTTATTTCTTCACTTTCTAAAATTTTTCTCATTTCTTCATTAGTTAAAACTATACCTTTTTTCATTTTTGTATGAGATTTATTCCATTCTCTAATATCAAGTTTATATTCTCTCCCGTTCCAACTTACTAAATTTACTTCTTTATTCCATTCTTCGCTTTCTGTTAATGTTATTAATGTTTCTTTTATATCAAATTTTATTTCTGCCATATTTTTTTAATTCTCCTATCTTTCAAAAATTTTTTCTTTTTTTATACTTTTTTCAATCATATTTTGTTTTTTTTTAATTAATAATTCATTAGGATCTTTAACATTATCTAAAAGAATATTTGTCATATTTTTGACTTTTAAATTACGATTAAGTTTTTCAAGATTTTCAGCTATTATTTTACTTGCTTTTATTCCAGCCTCATCATTATCCATTAATAAAAAAATATTTGTATTTTTAATATTATTTTCTTCAATATGATGAATTAATCCTTTGTCAGTTGTTGCTGGAATTGAAATATAATTAAATTTATTTCCAAACATTTCATAACAAGAAATAGCATCAATTTCTCCTTCACAAACCAAAATATCTTTAGCTTTATTATTAATAACAAAGGGGTAATTTTTATCTCCACCTTTTGACGCAAAAAATTCTTTTGTATCAATTCTCCTTTTAGTAATATTTTTCCATTGTCCTTCTTTATTTGTTGCAAAAAAACAAATATTATCTAATTTATCAAAAGCTAAAACTTTATGATTTTTAATTAATTTCCAAACTGTTGAAGGTTCAATTTTTCGCTCATTTTTAAAATAATTTATCATTTTTGATAAATCAGTATTAAAAGGTGGAACTTTTAATTTTATCTCTTCTTGTTTTTCTCTTTCTTCTAAAAAACTTTTTTGTTTTTCTGAACTATTTTTTTTAAAATAATTTAAATTATTTTTATTATAGTTATAATTTTTTTTATAGTTTTCAGGAGTATAAAAACCTTTATTAATTAAATATTTTTTTGCTTCAGGAAAAGTCATATTTTTTACAAATTGTACTAAATTAAAACTACTTCCTTTTACATTTATTTCATTAACTTTTGAATACCAACAAAAAGAATTTGTATCAGTCCAAAACCTCAAACTATCGTGTGTTTTGTCTTTGTAAATATTGTTGCTAACAGGGATAGGATTAAATCCTAAATCCCTAGCAACATCTAAAATATTTATTTTACTACTATCTTCATAGCTCATATTTAATCCTCAAAAAAATTTTTATAAACCACTCGCTTTTATAGCACTTTCGTATATAATGGCAATTGTTTTTGCACCTACTCCTATCGCAACTGCAATTACAATTCCAATATAAACTTTTTTTGCTGTTGACTTATATTCAGCACCCATTAAAGCCCAAACAATAGAATTAATAATTGATGCTAAAATTCCAGCTGGAATGACAATTACTACAAACCAATCTATTAACCAATTTATTAAATTTACAAAAGGATTAGCTTGACTATTAACTGCATCAGTAGTTTTTTTTGCAAATAAAATTATATTTGATAAAATAGTATTTTTCATAATTATTTATTTTCTCCCTTTATAATTAGTAAATCTTTTTCTATCATTTCATTAAGTAATTCCTGATGTTTTTCAGCTAACCAATCATTATATTTTATATTATTTTTAGCTAAATACATTTCTACTAAATTTTTAATTCCTTTTTTATTACTCTTAATTTTATTATCTTTCTTATCAGTCATTTTTTTTATCTCCTTATTCTTTTCTTCTTCAGTTTGTTTTTTTTGTTCTTTTTCAAGTTCTTCAGCTTTCGCAAGTTCTATTTTTTCTTTTTCTTCTTGCTCTTTCTTTGCTTGTTCTTCAGCTTTTAGTTTTTCTTCTTCAATATGCTTATTTAAGTCAAAATTTTTATTAAACATTTTTTTCTCCTTTCAATTTTTCAATTTTTAAATATTTAAATTTTTTTAGCTTTAAAACGCTTTATTTTGCATTAAAAAAATTTTTTAATGCTATGATATGCCTTTAATTAAAAATAAAAAATATTAAATTATCTTTCAATAATTTTTTCGTTCTTTTTTGCTTTAAGTTCTTTAGATTTTATTTTTTCTTTTTTAACAAAATCTAATCTATTTTTTTGTTCAAAATCTAGATTAAATTTAATTCCTTTTTGTTCTAAAGATTTTATAATTTCAAAATTTTTTAGTGTTCTAATAGGATTATTTATTAAATTAATTTCTTTTAAATTTTTGAATTTAATTAAATGTTGTATATCTTCTAAAGAATTATTTTGTATATCTATTTTTTCAATTTTGTCATAATCTTTAAAGGACATTAATTCATCAATATTTTTTAATTTAATACGTTCATCTATTTTTAAATTTTTTAAAGTTTCATTTAAGCAATAATTATAATGATTATTTAAAACTACTTCAGGAATTTTATTAAAACCCTCATCAGATAAAACTATACTTCCTATTAATTTTTTATCAAATATTGCTAGAGCATCAAGCAATTTATCAGTTACTAATTCATCTTCTTGACTTTGAATTAAATTTCCTGAAGGGTGGTTATGATACATAATGTATGATGTATCTTTACTATCAAAAACATCTTTCATAATTCTATTAAAAGGAATTATTGCAGAATTATGTCCACCACTCGAATATTCCTTTATAGAAGAAATATTATAATTTTTATCTAAAGCAATTAAACCCATTTTTTCATATTCTAAATACTGATATGGAAGTCTTAAACTTTCTAAAATTTTATCTTCATTTAGAAAATAATTTAAACCTATATTTTCTTGTTTTACATAGTAATTAATAAAATCATCATAGCCTTTTAATTTTGTTAAATCTTTATAAAATTCTTGATTTTCTTTTCTAAAAAATTCTTTTTCTTTTATGTTTTTTAAATATTTCTCATAAGTTTTATCAAAATCGTTTTGAATTTTTATAGGATATTCATCATACATTTCATTAACTACAAACTCATTATTTATTTTTATGAAATCTCTAACTTTGAAATCTAGATTATTAAACATATCCTTTAAGTTTTTGGCTCTTAATTCCATAATTTCTGTATTATCTATTGAATTATATGCTATTAATACACCACTTAAAGATTTTGTATTTAATTCTTTAAAAACTTCCTTCATATCTATTTTTTTATTTAAGTCAATTTTTGTTCTTGATACTAAATTTAAATGAGTATCTACACCTGATATAAAAATTTCATTTTTATTAGGCAAAAACTCATTAAGAGTATAATTTGCAAAAATTTTAGGACTATTAATTTTTTTTAAATTTCTTTCTACTTTTCTTTTAGAAAATTCAATAAATTCTTTTAATTCTTTAACTTTTTCATCATTATTTTTTAATAGTTTATATAGTTCAAATTTATTTTTTACATTAAAATATTCATAAAGAGTTTTATCAGAATTTTTTTCTTTTTTAATTAATTTTTCTTCTTTTTCACCTAAAAGTAAATTATTTTCAATGTCTTCTCGAAGATAATTAAAAAATTGTTTATTTTCTAAATCATCTTCCCCTACATCAATTCTTATATGTTCAACCGTTTTATTATTTATGATATGATCAAAATAAAATTTATAACTACCTTTTTCCTTCAAACTAAATTGTTTATCTAAAATTTTTATTTTATCAATTAATTCAGGAGTTATAATTTCATTAGCAAAATTTTTTATTTTTTCATCAGTTTCATTAAATTCAACTATCCAAAAATTATTTTTTTCTTTATCCATAATCAACCTCAAAATTATTTTTTAAAAAGAGAGATTAAAAAATCTCTCTATCTAATTTTCTTCTTGTTTTTTAATCTTTAATAAAACAAACCCAGCACCTAATCCACTAACTAATAGCAAAGCACTAAAAATCATACTTGAACTATATAAGTTAGTTTTTGGCATTAATTGAATTTTATCATTATACAAAACTTGCTCAATAGTTGCACCGTCTTCAGTTACATTGATTTCTAAAGTTTTTGTTGCTTTTACATAGCCAACTGGTGCGATTGTTTCTTCTAAAATATATTTTCCATATCTTAACTTTGTTTTAATTTTTCCGTTTTCGTCAGTCTTGCCTTTAAAAACAACTTCGCCATTTTCATTTTTTATCACAACTTCACAACCAGGTAATGCTTGTTTTGTTATTGTGTCTTGTTTTGTTAGTTCATAATTAGATACAATAGGTTGATTCCATAAAATTTCTTTGATTTCTGCACCATTTTCTGTTACATTAATTTTTCCAAATTTTTCAGCTTTAACATAGCCAACTGGTGCGATTGTTTCTTTGTAAATCCATTCTCCATAAGTTAATTTAATTTTAATTTTTCCGTTTTCGTCAGTTGTTGCTGTCTTTTTTTCTTTTGTTTTTGTGTTTTCAAATTCAACTGTCGCACCAGGAACATTTTCCATATTCATTGTATCTTTTTTTGTTAATTCAACTTCAGTTGTAATTTTATCATTATTAATTTTTCTTTCTTCAACAACTTTTTCAACTGTTTGATTTTTATATTCTAAATTAAATTCAGTATCTTGATTATTCTTGTCTATAAAATAGCCTTCAGGTGCTTTTATTTCTCTTAAAATGTACTTGTCTAGTTCTAGACTATCAATAGCAAGTTTCCCTTCAGAATTTGTACCAAATTTTCCGATTAGGTTAGATTTATCAACTGAATTTTTATATAATTCAAATTCAGCTCCAGCAAGACCTTTTCCAGTACCTTTATCAACTTTTAAAACCCTTATTTCTCCTTTAGCCTTTTTATTAGTGAATTTTAATTCAACATTTCCACCATTTGTAACCTTAAAAGTCTTTATTTCATCAGATTTTATATAAGGTGCTGGTACAAATTTTTCTCTTACATAAACTGTTTTGCCTTGTAAAGCCCAGTCATCTAATTTAGTAAATCCGTTCTCATCAGTTGTATATTCATAAACTGTACTACTTTTAAAATCTTCACTATAACACATTTCAAAAATTGCACCTTTGACTTTTTCACCATTTTCCCCTACTTTTAAAATTTTAGTTTGGGTAGGCTTTTCAACTTGAATATTTATTGAAAAAGGAATAGGGTCTAATCCTAATCGTAGTTTACTTACTTTTTGTGAACCTGATTTTGTATAAACAAGTGTTATTCCTTTAGCTTCGTCATATCCAGCCGGTTTTTTTCTTAATTTAACTTTTCCATCTTGTGAATTTTCTGTTATTTTTATATTAATTTTTCCATCTTCAGCCCAAACAGATGAACCATTTGCACTTTCTACATATGAGCCACTAATTTTATTTTCTCCGTCAAGTGTAATAGTATCTCCTATTTTTCCTTTAATTGTTGTTTTATTCCAACTAGGAACACTTAACCAGTTATTAATATCTTTTTGAACATTTTTTAGCCAACTTTCATAATCTGCTTGTCTATCATTTGCTCCTTTGCTTGAACCAACTTTTACGGAATATCCAAGAGCTTCCCAAATTGCTATTTGAGTATATGCTCTATTTCTATCTCCTTTTCCGTTGAGAATATATCCAAAATGATGAATAAGTTCTATTTTATCTTTCTGTTCATCTGTTAAAACGCTTGAAATGTTTCCTTCACTAAATCCTGAACCATTTTTAAAGACATGCTCAGGATCTATGCAAAAAACATCTTCTCCGTCTATTTTTAATCTATCCATTTGACCGTGTGTGCCACCAGCAACACTATAAAAATATCCTGGTATCCAACTTGAAGTACCAGTTTCAGCTCTTAAACTAGGTATAATTGTTATAAAACTAATTAAAAATGCTAGAATAAAAGCTGATACTTTTTTGTAATTTTTTTTGATTTTATCCATTATAAAATCCTCCTTTTTTGATTTTTTTTATATAAAAAAATGAGAAGTATTTTTTTACTTCTCATTAATTTATTTTTTTATTTATTTTATTTTCTAAAATTCACAGTCCAACCAATTTGTCCATTTCGTTTACATTGTGAAGTTGAAAATCTTCTATAACCTGATTTACTCCAATTACTATCGTCATTCTCAAGTTGAGCAAATGCCCAATTATCAGCTTCGCTTTTTGAAGAAAAAAATCTTCCAGAGTTTCCTAAAACGGTAGGATAGCCATCTCCTTCAACTTCAAAAGTATTATCTTTATTTGAATTGTTGTTATTATTGTTATTATCTTTTTTCTTATTTTTCTTTGAATTTTCAGTCTTTTTTGAAGTTGAATTACTATTTTTTTGAGTTTCTTTCTTTATTGAATTTGATTTGTTTTCTACAAAATTATCTTTTTCTCCTTTATCAACTTCAGCTTTTTGTTGCTCTACTTTTGCCTTTTCTTCTTCAGCTTGTTTTTGTTTTTCTTTTTCTAGTTCTTCAGCCTTTTTCTTTTCTTCTTCAGCTTTCGCAAGTTCTATTTTTTCTTTTTCTTCTTGCTCTTTCTTCGCTTGTTCTTCAGCTTTTTCTTTTTCAATTCTAGCCTGGTCTATTTTTTTTTGCTCTTGTACTCGTGAATTTAAGTAAAATCCAGCACCAGCTAAAATTGTGAATGCTAGAATTGAAAAACATATAACTTTATTTTTTTTTGACTTAAAAAAATTTTGTAGTGTTGTTTTCATTTTTAGACCTCCTTAATGTCAAAAAATTCATTAAATTTTAAACTTTATAATAAATTTAGAATATTTATATGCCTTTAATTAAAAAAATAAAAATAAAGGCGTTTTTATTCTTCTTGTTCTTCAACAAAAGCTAAAAATTCTTTTAAATCTTTAGCAAGTTGATTTTCAGGATTATTTTTAATCCACTCAAGTAATTCTTCAAAATCATTAACACCTATATCTTTCATTAGTTCTTCAAAATTATTCATAAAAACCTCCTTGTATGGTATAATATATTATATTATAAAACATTATAAAAAAAAAGAAATTCATTATATATTTTTAAATTAATTAAAATAAAAAAATATAATATAATATAATATAATGCCAATTTTCACAACTTTATAGTTTTGCGAAAATATAATAAAATTTTAAGGAGATACTATAATGGAACATTTTAATGATTGTCCAACTATATTAGATGACTACTTGAATTATTTATTAACCATAAAAGGACGTTCTACTCTTACTGTTAAAGAATATTATTATGATTTAAAAAGATTTTTGAAGTTTATAGTTATGAGAAAAAAATTATTCGGTTATAATTTAGATTCTGATATAGATTCTGTTTGTATTTTATCAATTAACAAACGTGATATACTAGATATTGATATAACCGATTTACATGCATATATTTCTTTTTGTGATTCATACTTTAATGATTCTACTAAAACTAAAGCAAGAAAAATATCTGCTATAAAATCATGGTTTAAATACTTGCATAATACTGTTGAATTAATTGATAAAAACCCTTCAGAAAAATTAGAATTACCAAAATTACAAAAAAGAAATCCTGTATATTTGACTTTATCTGAATCAGAAAAAGTCATTAATTCTATAAAAGGTGAAAATAATGAGTTTAACAGAGCAAGAGATTTATGTATAATATTAATTTTCTTAACATGTGGTCTAAGAATTTCTGAACTAACTGGTATAAATATAGAATCTATTAAAGATGATAAATTAACTGTTATTGGAAAAGGTGATAAGGAAAGAACTGTTTTTCTAAATGAAAATTGTATTTATGCAATAAAAAGTTACTTAAAACTTAGGCCTGTAACAAAAGATACAAATGCCCTATTCTTAAGTTCACATAAAAAAAGAATTTCCAATAGATCTATTCAATTAAGATTAAAAAAATATATTGAATTAGCTGGACTGAATCCAAAAATTTATACTCCTCATAAATTAAGGCATACAGCAGCAACACTTATGTATAAATATGGAGATGTAGATATTAGAACTATTCAGAGTATTTTAGGTCATACGAGTGTAGCTACAACACAGATATATACCCACTTGGATGATGACGATATAAAAAAAGGAATTTCAAAAAATCCTATTTCAAAGTTAAAAATATAATATTATTGAATCAAAAAAAGACAAGTTCATTACTTGTCTTTTTTATTAAACTCTTGAAAGATATTCATTTGTTCTAGTATCAATTTTTATTTTATCACCATTATTTATAAATAAAGGTACTGTTATAACTGCTCCTGTTTCAACTTTGGCAGGTTTGTTTGCACCAGTTGCTGAATCACCTTTAACACCAGGTTCAGTTTCTACAACTTCAAGTTCTACAAAATTTGGTGCACTAACATTAAATGCTTTTCCATCATGAAATCTTATTGTAGCATTGTCATTTTCTCTTAAATATAGTAGAGCATCTTCTACAACATCAAAGTTCAATGGTAATTGTTCATAAGTTTCTGTATCCATAAAGTAATATAACTCACCATCTGAATATAAATATTGCATCTCTTTAGTTTCAATTTTTGCAACTTCATATTTATCATTTGGGTTAAAAGTCATTTCTCTAGAACCACCATTTTTTACTGATTTTATCTTAGTTCTTACAAAAGCAGCACCTTTTCCAGGTTTTACATGTTGAAAATCTATAATTTGGTATACATCTCCATCCATTTCAAATGTAGTACCTTTTCTAAAATCTCCTGCTGAAATCATTATTATTCCTCCTATTTTAATAAATAATCTAAAAAGTATTATAACATATTACATTAAAAATATCTATATTTTTGCTCATTATTAATCATTTTTTTCTTTTTCAATAGTTTCTTTTACTTCTTTTTTTGTTCCTACTTTAACAATTTGTTTTTTTGGTTTGTAATAATCACTATTTAATAATTCTGCTTTTCCATTTCCTTTTTGTTTATATGATGAGCCCCTATAACCTGGAAATCCCTTTTCAACTACGACTTTCTTTCCTTCTGGTAAACTTGGATCCGGAACTTCCTCTATAGGCATTGGAATTCGAGAAACATCAGTAGTAAATAGTTTAATATCATAATTTTTCTTATCTGTATCACCCAATATTCTAAAAGTTATTTCCCCATTTGAAACATAACTAGTTATAACTATAGGAAAATCAAATGTATTTTGAAATTTCAAATCACTAGAAACCTTCATAGTACATTGCATCTAAACCAATAGTACAATAAGGTACCCTCATTGAATGTTGATTTCGTTCAACTATTTTTAAATCAGATTTAACTAACGCTTGATATAAGGTAGAACTAACTTGGCAAATTCCTCCTCCTATAGAATCTACTATCTTACTATTAATAAATGTTCCTGCAGGCTTATAACCTGTATTTTTAGATACTTCCCCTAACTCTTTTGAAAAAGAGAATGTTTCTCCTGGATTTACTACAAATTCATTAATTTTATTTGCTGCGATTTTTATATTATTATTTCTATTAGGCTGATTATCAAATTTAGTAGTTGCTTCTCCTATTACACCTTTGACTGATGATAACAATGTTTTATCAATCTTTTTATATTCTGTAACAATAGTTGGTATTTCTAAATCAAATTTCACAGGAACTGTATTAAAATTATCCAATATTTTTTCACTCTCAACTTTTAATCCAACTTTACCATCCACAACTGATATTTTTCCTTCAGAAAAAGAAAATTTTTCATCTATTGGTTCAGAATTTATTTTTTCAGAAATTTCGGTAATAATGCTATTTAATTTTGATAAATCAAAAGTAGACTTAATATCATATTTTTTAGGATTTTTTAATAAGTTCTTTAAAGTTTCAATTCTTTCATCATCTGATCCTGATCTACCAATATTAAATGCTTCATTGACTAATTTTTCATAATCATATGAGAAATCTATATCTTTTGGAACAAATTTCTTAGTATAACTATCATGTTTTAATGTAAATTCATTACTTATTTCTAAACTTTGTTTAATTTTTTCAATTGCTTCCTCTTTAGTTAAATCTTTCAGATCAATATTATTAATATAAATTCCTTCATAAATCTTATCATACGTTAAAAGTTCTTCTCTTTTTAAATTTTTAGTATACCCCTTAGCGTTGCTTAATGGATTTCTATTAAGCAAAATATAACCTGATATTGTTCCTATTAAAAATATTCCTAATATAGCAAATATTTTAATATATTTTTTCATATATCCTCCTACAAATTTTTATAATATAAGCATTCAGAATTTATTATACATTTTTCACAATTTGGTTTTCTTGATTTACATACTCTTCTTCCATGAAAAATAAATAAATGATGAGCTTTATTCCATGTATTTTTCTTTAGCTTCTTCATTAATGCAAATTCAGAATCTAAAACATTACCTTCATTTATAATTCCTATTCTATTTGTAACTCTAAAAACATGAGTATCAACTGCAAGTGATGGAATACCAAAGGCACAAGATCTAACTACATTTGCCGTTTTTCTCCCAACGCCTGGCAACGTGGTTAGAGATTCCATATCACTCGGAACTGTAGAGTTGTATTTTTCTACTAAAATTCTACAGGTTTCTAAAATATTCTTACTCTTTGAATTATAAAAACCACAACTGTGTATATATTTTGATAAATCTTCTATATTTAAAGTTAAAAATTCTTCAGGAGTTTTAAAATCTCTAAATAATTTTTCAGTAACCTTATTAACTCTAACATCAGTACATTGAGCAGATAATATAGTTGCTATCAACAGCTCGAAACTATTAGAAAAATTAAGTTCTGGTTTTGCATCAGGATATAATTTTTCTAATTTTTCCATTACAATGTTTATTTTTTCTTTTGATAAACATTTCAAAACATTCACTCCAATATCATATTATAATTTATCAGTTATAGTTTTTTCATAAAGTGTAAAACTATAACTATTATACCATAATTTATATAAAAATACTTTTAAATCATTATAAATTTATATATTTTTTATCATAAAATGTATTTAAAACATTAATTAATGCAATCTTCGTTTGATAAAAATTTAACCCACCTTGATAATACACATTATAAGGTTCTCTTAATGGTCCATCAGCACTTAATTCAATGCTTGAGCCATCTATAAAGCTTCCTGAAGCCATAATAATTTTATCAGAATATCCTGGCATATCCCATGGATATGGAACAACATGGCTATCTACACAACAAAATTCTTGTATAGCTCTGCAAAAATCTATAACTTTATTCTCATCATTTAAAGTAATTACTTGAATAATATCGCTTCTTTTTTCATTATATTTAGGAATTGTTTTATATCCTAACTTTTCAAAAATATATGATACTAATATTGCACTTTTTACTGCTTCTAAAACTATATGAGGCGCAAAGTATAATCCTTGAATAATTGCTCTTGTAGTACCAAAACTTACACCTACATGCTTTCCAAGACCTGGAGAAGTAAGTCTATTAGAAATAGATTCTATAATATCATTAGAGTTTGAAACTATGTATCCTCCATTTAAAGTGATTCCTGCACCTAAATTTTTTAATAATGATCCTACAACTATGTCGGCACCAACTTCTAGAGGTTCCTTTTTTTCTACAAATTCACAGTAGCAATTATCAATCATTATAATAATATCTGGAAACCTTGATTTTATTTTATTAATAACTGTTTCCAATTCACTAATTGAAATACATCTTCTACTGCTATAACCAGGAGATCTTTGAATAGCTAATAATTTAGTCTTTGAATTGATTTTAGATAATACAGTTTCTACATCAATTTCATTATTTACTAAATCAACTTTATCATACTTTATTCCATAATCAAGTAGTGTTCCTTTTTCTTCTCCACTAATACCTATAACCTTTAAAAGCGTATCATAAGGAGTTCCAGTTATATAAATAAACTCGTCTCCTGGTAATAAATTTCCCTGCAATGCTAAAGAAATTGCATGAGTTCCACAAGTTATTTCTTGCCTTACAATAGCATCTTTTGCTTTAAAGATGTCGCAATATATCCTTTCTAATTTCTCTCTTCCAATATCACCGTATCCATATCCTGTTGTCCAAGAAAAATCAGTAGCGGATAATTTTTGCTTTTTAAATGCATTTAAAACTTTTAATTGATTATATTCTTCTATTTCTTTTAAAGTTTCAAATTCTATTTCTATTTCCTTAGAACATTTGTTTACAAAATTAATAATTTTAGAATTAAAATTAAAATCAGTATCTAAATATTTTTCCAATTTATAATTCTCCTTTGGTTAAAAAATCTTTTACTAATTTTTTAGATTTAAATAGAACTTTATCATATCCATTTTCAACATCAATCCAATGTATATTTTCATTCCTATTAAACCAAGTAAATTGTCTTTTAGCGTATTTTCTTGAATTTTGTTTTATATTATCAATACAAGATTCCAGAGTAATTTCTCTCTTAAAATATGGAATAAACTCTTTGTATCCAATAGCAGTAAATGGTTGTGAATACTCGCCATATTTTTTATATAGACTTGTTGCTTCTTCAACAAGTCCATTATTAATCATTATATCGACTCTAGAATTTATTTTATCATATAATATTTTTCTATCTAAAGTTAGCCCTATTATTAAGTAATCATACTTACAATTATTATTTTCATAATCTTTGCATTGTTCGGAAAATTCTTTTTTTGTATTTACACAAACTTCTATTGCTCTAATTACTCTTTTTATATTGTTTTTATGAATTTTTTCTCTACTTGAATAGTCTAGATATAATAATAAATCATAAAGTAAATCTGCCCCATTTTTTTCGTAAAATTTGGTTATTCGTTCTCTTAAATCCATTGATTGTTCAGCATCAGTAAATTTAAAATCATATAATATAGAATTTACATAAAGTCCTGTTCCACCAGCAAATATTGGAATATTATTATGAGAATATATTACTTCAATGTACTTCTCTGCCATTTTTTTATATTCAGAAACATTAAATTTTTGATTGCCATCTAAAATATCAATCATATAATGGTTAGTTCCCCTTATTTCCTCTTCTGTTATTTTAGCAGTTCCAATATTAAATTCTCTATAAATTTGCATGGAATCACAAGAAATAATTTCTCCTGAAAATTCTTTTGCTATATCAACGCTTAACTTTGTTTTTCCGACAGATGTAGGGCCAACAATAAATATTATTTTTTTCTTCATTTTTATTCCTTAAAAAATAATTTATCAAAATCTTCTTTAGATATTTTTCTTAATATTTTTTTATCATAGAAATTTATATCTAGATTTATTTTAGATAACTGTGACAATAATTCTTCTACTTCGAAATCCGTTAAACTAGTATTTATTCGTTTTTTACAAACCATTTTGTATAGCGAATCTTCAAACACTCTATTATCTTTAAATAACAGTTCATCAAGCATTTCTCTAATATCTTCTTTATCTAAATTATCATTTAATAAATTAGGCATTGTCCTTATTGCTATAGAATTTTCATCAAAAATATCAGCTTCTATACCTAAATTATTCAATTTATCTTTAATAGTATTAAACACACTCAATTTATATTCATTTAATTCCAAAATTATAGGAAATAAAAGTATCTGTTTTGTAATAGTACAATTATTGTAATTATCCAATAAATTTTCATACAACAGTCTATATTTAGCATTTAATATATCTATAATTATAAACTCATCCTTATCGGACAATAAAATATATTTTGAAAAAATTTTACCTATAATTTCATAATCTAAAATATTTTTTGAAGTTTCAGTATTATCATCAAGTTTTATTTGTTCCAATACTGGAGTATTTTCTACTTTTTCGTCCTTAACAATATAATTTTCAATATTATCTTCTTCATTTATCGTTTGTATATCATCTTTATTTACTTTAAATAAATCATCATAAGAAAACTTATTTACTATATTTTGTGTATTATAATCATCATCATAAATTATAGCTTCAATAATATCTTCTTCTGAAGATTGTTTGTTATTAATCTTTTCTTCGTTGTATAAGATTTTTTCTTTTTGTTCTTCCTTTACAGATATAAAATCACTTGTAGTATTTTTTAGAACAATGTCAGTAATGTTATTATTAAGTAAATTTAGTAACTTGTCTTCAAAAATAAATTTAATCTTTCTTTTATTTGGATGAACATTTATATCTATTAAGCTGGGATTTACTTCGATAAATATTACAAATGCAGGAAACTTTCCTTTTGGTATTAATGTAGCAATTGATTTTTCTATTATATTTCTAATCTTTTCATCAAAAATATATCTTCCATTAACAAATAAAAATTGTGATGCTCTACTGCCTTTATAAAAGTGATTATTTGAAATATATCCATAAATCTTATAATCTGAGTCCTCAATGTTTATAGAAATTAAATTCTTATAAAAATCATCTTTAAAGATATATTTTATATCATCTTTTAAAGTATTTTTTTCACTTGTTTCGAATACAACTTTCGAATCTTTTATATATTTAAAAGATATTTTTTGATTAGCCAATGCAAAAGAGTACATCAACGTTGTTATGATTGAGTTTTCATATGCATCTGATTTTAAAAATTTCTTTCTAATAGGAACATTGTAAAATAAATCTCTAATGTAAATTGTTGTTCCTAAATTCATCCCTATCTTATTTTTTCTAATAATCTTATTATTTTCAAGATAACAGTGAATTCCGAATTCACTGTTCTTTGTTCTTGTATTAATATCAACTTTTGAAATTGCAGATATACTAGCTAATGCCTCTCCTCTAAATCCATAAGAAAGAATAGAATATATATCTTCAAAATTATTTAATTTAGATGTAGCGTGTTTGGTAAATGCCAACTCTATATCATCTTCTTCAATTCCACAGCCGTTATCAGAAATCATAATTTCTTTTTTACCTGCATTTTTTATTTCAACCTTAATAAATGTTGCACCTGAATCTATTGAATTTTCAACCAATTCTTTTATTACAGAATAAGGATTTTCTATAACTTCTCCTGCTGCAATTTTTTGAATTGTATCTTCTGACAATAATTTTATAGACATATAAATCTCCTATCTATTCATTATCACTTTTAGCTATATTTATTAAATCATTTAATATACCAAAAGCTTCCATTGGGCTTATTTTTTCAATATTTATACTATTTAGATTAGTAATTATTTTATCATTGACCTTAGTTTTTATTACATTTGAACTATCAATAATATCTTTTTCTATTTCAATTTCCTTATTTTCAATGCTATCTAAAATAATTTTTGAACGATTTATAACTTCCATAGGAAGTCCTGCAAGTTTTGCAACTGCTATTCCATAACTCTTATTAGCTCCGCCATCCATTATCTTTCTTAAAAAGACTATTTCATCATTTTCTTTATCTTCAATAACTTGAATATGTTTATTTTTTATGCAAGCAAAAGTATGTTCTAAGTCAATTAATTCGTGATAATGTGTAGCAAATAATGTTTTCGATTTTATATTTTTTGTAATATACTCAAGAATTGCCCAAGCGAGACTTAATCCATCAAAAGTTGAAGTTCCTCTCCCAACCTCATCAAGTATAAGTAAACTATTTTTAGTAGCATATCTTAAAATATTATTAACTTCTTTCATTTCTACCATAAAGGTACTTTCTCCTTTATATAGATTATCTGAAGCTCCAATACGAGTAAATATCTTATCTACTATCGAAATATTTGCACTATCAGCAGGTACGAATGAACCAATCTGAGCTAATATAACTATGAGAGCTATCTGTCTTATATAAGTTGATTTCCCACTCATATTAGGTCCTGTTATAACCTGAATTAAATTATCACTTTGCCCAATATTTATATCATTAGGGATAAATTCATTTATTGAACTTAAAAAGCTTTCTATAACAGGATGTCTACCATTTTTTATATCTATAATCCCTTCTGAATTTAAAGTCGGTTTACAATAATTATTTTTAAATGCAACTATTGATAAAGAATATATGGAATCTATAAATGAAATTATATCTGATAATTTTTGTAATGTTTTAATATTCATTTTTATTGTATTTCTTATTGAAATAAATAATTCATATTCTTTTTCTATAATATCACTTTCTGATCCGAATATCATATTTTCAATAGTTAGAAGTTCATTTGTTTTATACCTATTTGCATTAGTTAAAGTTTGTTTTAATTCAAAATATTCGGGAACTAAGTTTTGATATGATTTTGTAACTTCAAAAAAATAACCTGTTTTCTTATTAAATATTAATCTTAAATTTTTAATTCCGGTAATATTTCTTTGATCAACTTCATATTTAATTAGCTTTTCTTTTCCAACGATTTTATTATCTCTAATTACATCAAGTTCTTCATCATATCCAATCTTTATCAAATTTCCCTCTTTCAATAAAATTCCTACGTCTTCAAGAATAGCTGAATTTATAAGATTATAGATATACTCGGTATCAGGAATATTTAAAGCTATATTAGAAAATAAAGTATTACTATCTAAAAATAATCTTTTAATCTTTGGAACAGCTGATAAAGAATTTTTTAAATGAATTAAATCTCTTGCATTACAATTTCCAAAAGAAATTTTTGAATTTATTCTTTCTATATCAGAAATACTTGCTAATAGTTCTTCTAATTCATTTCTTAAATTTGAGTTTAAAACTAAATCTTCAACCAACGATTGCCTTTTTTGAATTTTTTCTATTTCTAGAAGAGGTTGATCTAACCATTTATTAAGCAATCTAAAACCCATAGGAGTTTTAGTATAATTTATAACTGATAATAAAGAGCCATTTATGTCATTACTAAAATTATTTTTTTTAAGTTCCAAATTAATTCTTGAATTAGCATCAATTCTTAGATAATCACTTAATTTATATAAATTAACTTTTTTAAAATCATTCAATTTAACATTAAATCTGCAAACATATTTATAAAAGTTATCTATTGAAAAAAGTAATATTTTATTACTAAGATTACTAGAATAAAATTCTTCATTATTCTCTCTTAAAGATTTAAAATCTTGATCTATATCTACTTTTGTATAAACAATTCTTAAATTTTTCAATAATTTAACAACACTTTTTTCTAATGATTTTAATATATTTGAATTTATTATAACTTCTGACGGAGTTGTACGAATTACTTCTTCCTCTAAAGCTGTAATTAAATTATCTCTGTTCATTTCAAAAATACTTGTACAGAATATTTCACTGGTTGAAATATCAGAATATGTGATACTTAAATTTGTAGAATCCATATAGATACTCATAATATAATTATTTTTATTAGTAGCTAATTCATCAAATTCATCAATAGTTCCCGGAGTTACTAGTTTAATAACTTCCCTCTTTACAATTCCTTTAGCAAGTTTTGGATCTTGAACTTGTTCACAAATAGCAACTTTAAAACCTTCAGAAACTAACTTATATAAATATTGATTTACAACATGATGTGGAATACCACACATTGGTGCAGTTTTACCACTGCCACAATCCCTTTTAGTTAATGCTAGATCTAAAATTTTTGAAACTATTTTTGCATCTTCAAAAAACATTTCATAAAAATCACCTAGTCTATAAAAAATAATACAATCATTATAATTAGATTTAACTTCTAGATATTGTTTCATCATTGGTGTAAAATCGCTCATAATTACTCCTTACTAAACTATCTCCCCTTCAAGTGCGAATGAATTATGTCCAGTTATTTTAACATTAACTAATTGTCCAATATTTCTTTTCCCACCTTTAAAATGTACTAATTTATAACCTCTTGTTCTACCTGTAAGAATATCAGGATTATTTTTACTAATTCCTTCGACTAACACTTCAAGAGTTTGTCCTAAACATTCTTTATTTTTTTCGTAAAATATTTTATACATAGAATCTATTAGTCGCTGAAATCTTTCTTGTTTTACTTCATGTGGTATTTGATTTTGCATTTCAGCAGCTTTTGTACCTTTTCTTATAGAATATAGAAAAGTAAATCCTTGGTCATATCCAACCTTTTCCACCATGCTTAATGTATCTTCAAAATCCTCTTCAGTTTCCCCTGGGAATCCAACAATTATATCAGTAGAAAGAGTAATATTAGGTACTTTCTCTTTTAATTTTCTGATTAATTCCAAATAATGTTCTCTAGTATAAACTCTATGCATATCTTTTAATATCTTATTACTACCAGACTGGAATGGTAAATGAATATTTTCACATACTTTATCCAAACTTGCCATAGCATCTATTAATTCATCAGAACAGTCTTTTGGATGACTTGTCAAGAATCTAATTCTTTCAATTCCATCTATCTCATTAACCATTTTTAATAATTCTGGAAATGTAACTTTAGGTCTTAATGTTTTTCCATATGAATTTACATTTTGACCTAATAATGTTATTTCTTTATATCCTTTTTTTGCTAATTCTTTTATTTCATTAATTATACTTTCAGGTGTTCTACTAATTTCTTTTCCTCTAGCATAAGGAACTATACAAAAAGTACAATAATTATTACAACCTGTCATTATATTTACATAAGCAATAAATGGATGTTCTCTATTTATAGGAGTTTCATCATCAATTATATCTTCCTCTTCAATATCTACGATTACTTCTCCGGTACTTCTATGTCTTGCGATAAGAGAAGGCAATCTTGAGATATTTTTCGTTCCAAAAATTATATCTACATGTTTATACTTTGAAATTATAGTAGCTCTTGCATCACCTGTTTGCATCATACAACCACAAACAGCTATAATCATTTCCGGTTTCTTTCTTTTTAAATTTTTCAAAGCACCAAGTTGTCCATAAACTTTAAGTTCTGCATTCTCTCTGACTAAGCATGTATTATAAATAATAAAATCAGATTTTTCTAAATCATTTTCTTTTGTATAACCTAAAGTTTCTAATAAATATGATATTTTTTCTGAATCATGATGATTCATTTGACAACCATAAGTTATAATTGTATATTTTTTGCTCAAAAAATTCACCTCTATTTATATTTGTTTTTTAGTGCATATTGTATCTTTCTCTCGTGTTCTTTTTCAAGCATACTGTCTCTTTTATCATAATTTTTTTTACCACGAGTGAGTGCAATATCAAGTTTTATCCATCCATTTTTAATATGAACATTTAAAGGAATTAATGAATATCCTTTTTCTTTAGTTTGTCCAATTAATTTATTTATTTCTCTTTTATTTAAAAGTAATTTTCTTTCCCTTGTAGGCTCTAAATTATAAATATTACCATGATCATATGGTGTTATATTCATTCCAAGAATAAAAACTTCTCCATTCTTAATTGAACAATAGCTCTCCTTAATAGAAACTTTTCCCTGTCTAATACTTTTAACTTCAGTACCTGATAAAGAAATTCCAACTTCGTAGATATCTTCTATAAAATAATCATGTCTTGCTTTTTTATTATTAGCTATTGTTTTTACAGTCGTTTTATCTCTCATAATATCACCTATTTAAATAAAAATTTATTTCATTAGTTATTTCATTTACTTTTGCAACAATAACTTCTACTCCCATCCCTATATCAAATACATCTTTTGTTTTTCTACCGATAGCAGTTAATGTTTGTTCATCAAATTCATAGTAATCATCCATAATGTCCTCATACTTGACAAGTCCTTCAACAGTATTTTCTAGTTGTACAAAAAGTCCAAATGAAGTAACTGAAACGATAATTCCTCTAAAAACTTGACCTATTTTATTTTTCATAAATTCCACTTTTTTGATATCTTCCAACTTTCTTTCTGCATCAATAGCTAATACTTCAGTATCATTTATATGATTAGAAGTTATATCTAAGTAACTTATATAATTTTTAGGTATTTCAATATTTGAATGTAAATAATTTTTTAAAGTTCTATGAACTGTTAAATCTGCATATCTTCTTATAGGAGAAGTAAAATGGCAATATAAAAATGTTGCTAATCCAAAATGTACATCAATATTTGGAGAATATCTAGCCTTAGTCATAGATCTTAAAATAGAATAATTTATAAAATCTGATTTATTTGTATCTTTAAATTGATCTATTATTTCACTTAAATACTTTGAAGAAATCATATCTATTGGTTTCATTTTTATATTTAAACGACTTAAATTATTCTTTAAAATTTCCAATTTATCTTCTGGTGGTTTAGAATGTATTCTATATATAATCGGTATATCAAGTTCTCCAAAATGCTTACCTACAACTTCGTTAGCACAAATCATAAATGACTCTATTATTCTATTTGCTAGTCCATTTTCTTTTTTGGTTATATTTTCAACTTTACCATCTTTACCAAAAGTAATTGCAATTTCGGGAAAATTAAAGTCTATAGTTCCTCTATTTATTCTTTTATTAGTTAAAATTTCATCTAATTCTTTCATAACTAATAATTTTTCTTTTAAAGTTTCATCATTATAAAAATGCTTTTTACCTTCTAAAAAATTTGTAACATCATCATAAACTAATCTATAATTGCTATTTATAACGGATTCATAAAATTTATATTCTTTAACATTACCATTTTTTCCAATTATCATTTTTACAGTAATAGATAATTTATCAGTATTAGGATTTAAAGAACAAAGATTATTAGAAAGCACTTCAGGTAACATGGGAACAACATAATCAATTAAATATACACTATTACCTCTTTTATAGGCTTCTCTGTCCAACTTACTGTCTTTTTTTACATAATGAGATACATCTGCTATATGAACATATAGTATATAATCATTTCCTTTTTTATCTATAGAAATGGCATCATCAAAGTCCTTTGCATCAGCTCCATCAATAGTAACCGTAAATAAATTTCTAAAATCTACTCTATTTTTAATTTCTTTTTTTATATCAATTTGTGTTAATTCTTCTAATTCTTTATTAATCTTATTTGAAAATTTATAAGGTATTTCCATATCTTTTAACAATGAAATAATTTGAGTGTTTTTATTATTTTTATTTCCTATTACTTCAATAATAACTCCTTCAGGGTTACGCTTCTTATCAGGAAATTCAACTAATTTACACACAACCTTATCATCAGTTTTTGCTCCGTTTTTGTCACCTTTTTTAATAAAAATATCATAATTACATTTAATATCATCAGGAACCACAAATCCAAAATTCTTATTTTCTGTAAAAGTGCCAACAATTAAATTACTATTTCTATTCAAGACATTTATAACTCTACCCTCAGCTTTTGAATTTATTCCCTTTTCTTTTATTATTTCTATTTCAACATCATCATTATGATTAGCGTGATTTAATTCCTTTTTGGGAATAAAAACATCATCAATATCATCCTCAGAAATGAAAAACGCATTACCTTTTGTTGTAAAAGAAATTTTCCCTTTTAAGATTTCTTTTTTTTGATAAATACTATATTTATAATCAATTAATGATATTTTCCTGTTATTAACAAGAGAATCTAATAATTTAAAAAATTGCTTCAGATTATTAAATGAAATATTTAAAGCTACAGTAAGTTCTTCCTTTGTTAATGGAATATAATTCTTTTTTTTCATAAAATTTAATAATTGTTTTTCTAAATTCATTAAAATCTCCTTATATGTAAAAAGTAAAAAAATATAAGGTCATACCTTATATTTAATTATAAATATTAAGCAAAACTATAAGCCGTGTTCTGTATTAGACAATCATCTATCTAGACAAATTGTTACCAATTTGTTCAAGCAATCTACCTATGAACGTAGCGAGCAACTACAAAAGTTCAATCTTGATCTTGCACCGAATGGGGTTTACATAGCCATATAGTCTCCTATATGCTGGTAAGCTCTTACCTCACCTTTCCACCCTTACCATTATAAATGGCGGTATATCTCTGTTGCACTAGCCTTAGGGTCGCCCCCACTGGACGTTATCCAGCATCCTGCTCTGCGGTGCACGGACTTTCCTCGTGATTATATCACGCGATTGCCTGTTTTACTTAATTAGCTTAAAATATATTTCTTTTAAAAATATTATCTCTATAAACTAGCATCTTTAAATTAATATTTTTATTTATCAAAAATTCTTTTAAAGAAATCAAACCTGAAATTTCTGACTCAAAATGACCTAAGTCAATAATATTTAAATTATTTTCTAAAGCTAATTGAATATCGTGATATTTAAAATCTGAACTAATTAATAAATCTACTTTCCTTAAAACTGCATTTTTAATAGAAAATGCACCAGATCCTCCTAATACTGCAACTTTTGAAATACTTTTTTCAATATCACCAAAATATAATATTGGATTTTCGAAATTATTTTTTAGTTTTATAAGATAATTTTTAAATGTATCATTTTCAACGTTTCCAACTATTCCATAACCATAATTCTCTTTATAATCAACAAAAACTTCTTGATTATTTAACAAACATTTATCTGCCAAATATTTGTTTACTCCATTTGGATGAATATCTAAAGGTGTATGTATGGAAATTACATTAATTTTATTATTCATTAATAGTTCAAGCTTTTTATAATATTCAGAATTCACATTTAAATATTGAAATTTTTCAAAAAATAAAGGATGATGTGTTATAATGCAATTAATATTATTTGATACCGCATAATTAATTGAATCAATAGTAATATCAAGTGCTATTAAAATTCCTTTAATTTCAGCTTCGAGATTTCCAATCTGAAAACCTGAATTGTCCCAATCTTCTTGTAAATAGAATGAATATTCAGAATCCAATAAATCAATTAAATCACTTACTTTTAAATTCATTTAAAATACCTCTAATTTCATCAATTAAATTAGTAATCTCTATGATTCTTTCATTATTTTTACTTTGTATACTAATTTTATCTTTAATATCTCTATATTTTTTTAACTCATTTTCTAAAAATAATTTCAAATTCTCAGATTTATTTTTTATAAGTAACTTTCCATATAGGTATTCATAATCATTTCTGTAGTAATCTTTACCTCTTTTTACCTTCAAAATTTGATAATATTTTCTATTTTCTAGTACATCATCTTCTTTTTCTATAACAAAATTATTATGCAATAAAAACATTCTAAGAACATCCAATGAATTATTTGGAGATAAAATTAAGCTATTTGCAGATTTTGCAACATTTAAATTTTTTTCTAAAATTTCTTTAATTAGAATTCCACCCATACCAGATACAATTATTGTATCTACTTCAAATTCAACAAAGGAATCTAAACCATCAGATACTCTAGTTTCAATATTTACAATATTGCTATTATATATTAGTTTTTGTTCTAATTTCTCTAAGGAGTTTTTACTAATATCAGTTGCAATAATTTTTTTTGATATATTATTTTTGGATAATTCTATAGGTATTATTCCATGATCAGTTCCTATATCTGCAACAATTGAATTTTCATCAACTAAATTGCAAATTTTTTTTAATCTTAAACTAGTCATATATCTATTCCAAGAAATCTTTTAATTTTTGGCTTCTGCTTGGATGTTTTAATTTTCTAAGTGCTTTAGCCTCAATCTGTCTTATTCTTTCTCTTGTAACCTCAAATTCTTTCCCAACCTCTTCTAAAGTTCTAGGTGTACCATCATTAAGTCCAAATCTGAGTTCTAAAACTTTTTTCTCTCTATCTGAAAGAGTACTTAAAACTTGATTTAATTGTTCTTTTAACATAGAAAAATTTGCTGCTTCATCTGGAGCAATTGCCGTTTCATCTTCAATAAAATCTCCCAAATGACTATCATCTTCTTCCCCTATAGGAGTTTCTAAGCTTACAGGTTCCTGAGCAATTTTTCTTATTTCATTTACCTTTTCGACTTCAATTCCCATATGTTCAGAAATTTCTTCGTTTGTTGGTTCTCTTCCAAGTTCTTGAACTAATTGTCTTTCAATTCTAACTAATTTATTTATAGTTTCAACCATATGAACTGGGATTCTTATAGTTCTAGCTTGATCTGCTATAGACCTAGTAATTGCTTGTCTTATCCACCAAGTAGCATAAGTACTAAATTTAAAACCTCTTCTAAAATCAAATTTTTCAACTGCTTTCATTAGACCCATATTTCCCTCTTGAATCAAGTCTAAAAATTGCATTCCTCTTCCAACATATCTTTTAGCTATACTCACTACAAGCCTTAAGTTTGTTTCTGCTAATTTTTTCTTAGCTTCAATATCTCCAGCTTCCATATTTTCTGCTAAAATTCTTTCTTCATCAGCACTTAATAAAGGTATTTTTCCAATTTCTTTTAAATACATTTTAACAGGATCGTCAATATTAAAACCTTTTAAGTCAGAAAAATCTTCTAATTTAATTTCTTCATCTTCAGGATCTTCTTTTTCATCTTCTAAATCAATTAAATCATCAGTAATTTCAAGATCCTCCAAGTTTTCGCTTTCATCAATAAACTCTACTTGATTATCAGCTAATTTTGCTTTTATTTCTTCAATATCATCAATATCTATTAAATTAAATAAATCTAAAGATTCAAGATACTTGTTATTAACAAAACCACCATGTTCATTAGCATATTTTGTAAGTTCCTCTATTATTAGAATTTTTACCTCATCATATTCAATATCATTTAATTTATTATTCATGATGAACCCCTTTCTCAATATTTTTAAGATTCCTGTTTAGCTCCATTAACTTTTCGATATTGTAATTCAAATTTGATATAACGTCTTTATTAGTTTTATCCATTTGTTTCAATTTTTCAATATTCAAAGTTGTTTTTCTAATCTCAAAATTTAAAATAGTTATATCAAGTAATCTATTATAATCTAATGTTGATAATTTTATCTTTTCGTTATAACACTTAACTATATATTCAACAATTTTTAAATTATTAATACTATTCTTAAATTCATCAATTAATGCTGATGGAACGGTTATAATATTATTCTCAGCATTATTTTTTACATAACAAAAGATATCAAACAAATTAGAATTCTTAGATAATTTTTCCAATTTACTAATGATCTTCAGTACATTATTTTCACATCTCATCAGTAGTATGATACCCAATATTAAAACTTTTTTGTCAGAATTTAGCAATAAATTCTCTGTTTTATAATTTATTTCAACTTCTTCATACTTTTTTTCAACTACTTTTTCTTTTTTATCATAGTTTAAAAAGTCTTCTTTAAGCGAATTACTATCTAACCCAAATTCATTAGAAATTTTATTTATATATAAATCTCTTAATATATTAGTATCAATCTTAACTAAAAAGTCTAATATTGAATCGTAAAAAATTGAATTATCAGTAATTGAATTAGAATTTTTTTTGTTTTTTTTCAATATTTCATAGTTAAAACCATTAATATCATATGGAGATTCTAAAAGCTTATTAAATTCATTCAATCCATATTTTTTTATATAATCATCTGGATCTAATTTATCTGGAAGCATAATTATATTAGGTTTTACAGAAATTTCATTAAATACGAAATTTGTTTTTTCTGTTGCACTTACGCCTGCATTATCACCATCATAACATAAATATACATTATTTCTAAAATATCTTTTAATAAGTCTTGCTTGACTTTCAGTAAATGCCGTTCCAAGTCCTGCAACAACGTAATTTATACCACTTTGATACAAAGATATTACATCCATATATCCTTCAACAATTAAGACTTTATTTCTAATATTATTTTCGATTATTTTATCAAGTGCATATATATTATCTCCTTTTTTAAATACAACACTTTCAGGAGAATTTAAATATTTAGCACTATCATCCACAATAGTTCTTCCACCAAAACCTATAATTTTTTTGCTTGTATTTAAAATAGGAAACATAATCCTATTCCTAAACCTATCAATATAATCGCCAGTTTTAGTTTTTATTATCAATCCTAACTCTTCAGCAATTTTAATATCCATTTTTTTTAGTTTTAGTTCATTATAAAAAGATTTCCAATTTTCATCTGCATAGCCAATAAAAAAAAGATTAATTGATTTTTGATTAATACCTCTTTTTGATAAATATTGTTTAGGAATAGAATTTTCCATCATACTTTTATAATAAAACCTAGCTGCAAATTCGTTTATTTCATAATATTTATCAAGGTTTATTTTATTACTAACATTAAAAGAGTTTTCATATTCTAATTCAATCCCGAACTTTTCAGCTAACTTTTTTAGAGTACTAACATAATCTAATGAATCTATTTCCATAATAAAGGAAATGCTATCACCATGTTTACCACATCCAAAGCAATGAAAAGTATTCGTTTCTGGATAAAGAAAAAAAGAAGGTGTTTTCTCACTATGAAAAGGACAATTTCCCATATAGTACCTTCCACTTTTTTTTAAGGATACATAGTCACTAACAACTGATATTATATCCGATTTTTCTTTAATTTCTTCAATTTTTTCCTTTTTTATATAAGACATCTCTATCACCTTATGTTAAAACTTTTCAATTGATAAATGTTAAAATTTAAGCATAATGCATTTATTAATATTCCAAGAATTCTTGAAAAATTCATATTAATATTATTTAGAATAATATTTTCTAATTTTTTAGAATTATAAAGAAAATAAATATAATTATATTCATTTTCATCAATTATATAATTGTACTTATAATTATATTTTAGATTTGAATTTATAATTAATTCTGAAATATCAAAATTGTATTTTTTTATATTTTTATCGCAATCAAATAATATATGATATCCATTAAAAATCAAATATTTAAGAATAAAATAACTTAATATTATTTTATAATCTATTTGCTTAGTTATTAACACCTCTTTTATTAGATCATAAACTTCTGTATTTTTAAATTCAGATACACTAGTCTTTAAAATAATTTCTGAAAGAATGTTCAAAAATAATATATGTTCCTTAGATTTAAAAGAAATAAATTCTAACAACTCATATTCATTACAATAGAAAAATTCATTTCTGTAATTTAATTTAAAACTATAATTAGAGTACATAGATAAATACATTTCAATATTTTTTGTATAAATTGAAATAAGTCCAAACTCATCAGTATATACTCTAAATATTTTAGCATTATTTAAATAGGCATTTTCTGAAATAACAAAGCCATTTATATTACTATAAATACTATTTTCTAAAATATCCAAATTCTTTCACCTTAAATGATTTGTTTCTCCAATCGTCATCAATTTTAACAAAAAGTTTTAAATTAACTTTTGAATCTAAAAACTTTTCTATATCTATTCTAGCAGACTTTCCAATTTTTAATATCATATCTCCGTTTTTACCAATTACCATACCTTTGTGTGATTTTTTCTCAACACAAATTATTGCATCAATATCAATAATAGGTTTATTTTTTCTTATTGAAAATTTTTCGATTATTACATTAATTCCATGAGGAATTTCATCTCTTAAGAAATTAAGAGCATTTTCTCTTATTATTTCACTTACTATTTTCCTCTCGGACTGATCAGTAATCATATCATCTGAGTAATATTTAGGTCCATAAGGTAAATAAGATTTTATACTATCTATTAAATTATATACATTAGTTCCTTCTGAAGCGGATATTGGAATAATTTTATCAAACAAATTCATATCTTCATACTTTGAAATAAGTTTAGAAATCTCATCTACATTTAATGTATCTATTTTATTAATAATACATAGTTTTGGAAGATTTATCTTCTTTAACATATCTATTATTAAATTATCCAATTCTCCAATATCAAAATTAACATCAACCATATATAGAATTAAATCTACATCCTTAAGAGAACTTCTAGCTTCTTTAAGCATAAATTCTCCCAATTTATTTTTTGGATTTTGAATACCTGGAGTATCCAGAAATATAATTTGAGAATCTAAAGAATTATATATTAATTTTAAATTAGACCTAGTAGTTTGTGACTTGTTAGATATAATCGAAATTTTCTCTCCAATTATTCTATTTAATAATGTTGATTTACCAACATTTGATCTACCAACAATTGTAACAAATCCTGATTTTATATCATCCATATTACAAATCCTCTGGTCCAAAACTATAAGGTAAAATTTCTGAAAATTTTACTATCTTATATTCTTGTTCATTTTTTATTATAATTATCTCACAATCATTAGAACAAAATTCTCTTATAACCTGTCTACAGACTCCACAAGGATATGTTAAAGAATTTTCTTTCCCAACAACTGCTATTTTTGTAATCATTTTCTCTCCATCATATATTGCTTTAAATATAGCTACTCTTTCTGCACAAACTGTAGGAGTATATGATGCATTTTCTATATTACATCCTCCATATAATTTACCTGAATCAGTTAATACACAAGCTCCTACTTTAAAATTTGAATATGGTGTATAAGCTTTTTTTTGACTATCTAAAGCACAATCTATCATTTTTTCATAAATATTCATTTAACCACCAATTATAACTAATATTTTTGGAACAAATATTAAATAACCAACTATTACAGAAATAAAAGCTGAAACTAAAACTGCTCCTGATGCCATATCCTTTATAATTTTAACCTTAAAATTATAATTTTTACATAAAAAATCCATAATATTTTCAATGATAGTATTAATAATTTCTAAAGTCAAAACAACTGCTATCATAATCAATATTACAGATAATTCAACATAAGATAAATTTAAAGCTAAAGAACTCAACAATACTAACAAAGAAAATACAATATGAAATCTAAAATTCCTCTCTGTTTTAAAAATATATATTATTCCTCTGAAAGCACAAAGAAAACTTTCAAAAAAATTAGAATTCTTCTTCATTTTTAAAAACTTCCATCAATTTCATAGTCTCTTTTTCCTTATTTCTCATAACTAATTTGTCTGATTCTTCAATGTGGTCATACCCAAGTAAATGAAAGACCGAATGACAAACTAGATATAATATCTCTCTATCAATACTATGACCAAACATTTTTGCTTGTTCTATAGATTTTTCTGTGGAAATAATAATATCTCCTAAAATATAAGGCATTCCTTCTTCTGAAAATTCAAAATCCATCGGAAAAGAAAGCACATCCGTTTCTTTATCAATATTCCTAAACTCAAGATTTATATTTTTTATTTCTTCATTTGTAACAAATGATACAGAAACTTCAATGTTATTTATTTCAATTTTTTCAACTTTTAAAGCGGTTTCAATACATTCAACTATTTTTTCTTTGAGATTTTCAGACACATCAAAAGCATCTTGTCTATTATCAAAAAGAACATTCATTATTTTTTCTCCACTAAATTATCTTCATATTTAGTATAAGCATCAATTATTTTCATAACAATACTATGTCTTACAACATCAGAACTATCAAAATAATTAAAATTTATTCCATTAATATCATTCAAGATTTTACTTACTGAAACAAGACCTGAATTTTTTCTTCTTCCTAAGTCAATCTGAGTAATATCCCCGGTAATAACAGCCTTAGACTCAAATCCTATTCTGGTTAAAAACATCTTCATTTGTTCATTCGTAGCGTTTTGAGCTTCATCAAGAATTATAAAGGCATCATCCAATGTTCTTCCTCTCATATAAGCCAAAGGTGCCACTTCAATAATACCTTTTTCTTTTAATCTAAGAAAATTATCATATCCTAAAATATTATACAATGAGTCATACAAAGGTCTTAAATATGGATCAATTTTTTCTTGTAAATCACCAGGTAAAAAGCCTAAATTTTCCCCAGCTTCAACAGCAGGTCTTGTTAAAATAATTTTTGATACAGAATTATTCTTTAAAGCTTTAGCAGCCATTGCAATAGCTAAAAAAGTTTTTCCAGTTCCTGCTGGGCCTATACCAAAAGTAATTATGTTCTCTTCTATTGCAGATATATATTTCCTTTGACCTATAGTTTTAGGCTTAATAGGTTTTAACTTTGCATTTATACAAATAACATAATCTAACCAATCTTTTAGAATTTCCTTATTTTCACTTTTTACTTTCTCAATTACATAAGAAATTTTTTGCTTATCCATACTTTCCGGTGATTTATCTTTAACTAAAAACTCAATGGTTTTAATACATAATAAAACCATTTTTTCTTCTCCAGTTATAGATAAACCTTCATCACTATTTTTTATAGAAACGTCAAATTTTTTAGAAATATAATCTATATTAGAATCTAAATTTCCAAATAAATTTCTAATATCTTCAATATCTAAAATTAAATTTTCAGTAACTTTATTCATTATTTCTCCAATTTATTTTCTAATTTCACTTCTGTTATTATCTAAAACAGTTATTATATCTCTTAATTTCTCTTGAGTTTTAGATAAAACATCATCAACATAAGTATTAGTTTGCATTTTAATAGTTTTTGCATTTTGTTCGGCATTTAATAAAATATCATTTGCTTTACTTTCGGCAGCTACAACAACATCACTTTCGTTAATCATTTGTTGACATTTTAATTCAGCAGCTGTTTTTATATTAGATGCTTCTTTATTTGCTTGTTCTAAAATTTGATTTGCATCTTTTGTAGCATCATTTAAAATCCTATCTTTTTCAACATTAACCCATTCTGCTTGTTTAATTTCTTCAGGAATATTTTCTCTCATTTCTTTTAAAATGAAAAACAAAGCCTCTGAATCAACCATAACTTTCTTTGAAAAAGGTAAACTTGAACTTTCTTCCACCAAATCTTCAATACGATCAATTAATTCTAAAATTTCCATTATCCATTCCTCCTAAATTTTTTATTTAATATATCTAAAACAATCTTATCTACATATGGTTCAATATTTCCACCATTAAAGAATATATCTTTAACAACACTTGAACTAATATGTTCTTCTGAAGATTCAGAAAAGAATAAAATTGTTTGCACCCCACAAAGCTCTTGATTTACTTTAGCATTAATCTTTTCAGATTCAAAATCTAAAGTATTTCTAACACCCCTTACAATAATATTGATATCATTATGCATAATATAATCGCTCAATAAACCACAGTAAACATCAACACTAATATTTGTATATTCCTTAAATACATTTGAAATAACATCTTTTCTTTCTTCAAGTGATAAAAGAGATTTTTTATTTATATTATTTAAAACCACAACATTTATAGAGCCAAAAACATCTAAGGCTTTTAAAATAATTTTCTTATGTCCAATAGTTAAAGGATCTAAACTACCCGGAAAAACTACTTTCATTTATATTATTTCCTTTCTAGAAATATTACTCTTATCTTAGAGTATTTTTTTTCTTTTATTGGAATAAAATTTTTTATTATTATGTTTTTATCCGTCTCTAATATAATTATTCCATTTTCATTTAAAATATTATTATCCCATATAAATTCCAATGTATTTTCAATATAATTATTTTTATATGGAGGATCTAGGAAAATATAATCAAATTTTAAGTTATTTTTGAAAAAATATTTTAAACATTCCATATAATCATTTTTTATAATAACTGATTTTTCTACAAAATTAGTACTTTCTATATTTTTTTTAGTAACTTTAATACTATCATTTGAAAAATCACAAAAATATACTTTTTTGGCCCCTCTACTAATAAATTCTATGCCAATAGCACCACTACCACAAAATAAATCCAAAACTATTGAATTTTCATCTATTTCTGATAGAATATTAAAAATAGATTCCTTAATTTTATCAGTAGTTGGTCTTACTCTATAATCTATAGGCGATAATAATTTTAATCCTCTCTTTTCACCCGATATAATTCTCATTTTTTTACCTTAATAATAATATTTTTAGTTATAATATTTGTAAAAGAAAAAATATAATCTACTCAAATATATTCATAATAAATTGTATCATAAAACTATTAAATTATCAATATTTTATTCAAAATTTAAATTAACATTTAATATTTTAGAAATAATGTTATACAAATAAAATTATAATATACTATTTATTAATATACTTAATCTAGAATATTATGTCTAAAAATTTTTTTATAACAGGTATTTAATTAAAATTCTAGTGAATACTAGTATCATTTTATAAAATCATAATTAAATTATATAAAAAAGGAAACAATCACAAAAACTACTTGTTTTTGTGATTGTTTCGCTAATAACTAAGCAAATTTTTAATATTAATATCATATATTATACTCAGTTAAAGATGAATATTTAAAAATTATAATATTTAAATGCTAATATCAAAAATGAAACTCCACTTAAAGATAATGCGAATCCTAATCCAGAATAGAAAAATTCAAAGAAAAAATTCGGTAAAAATCCACTAAATCTTAATGCTGTTCCAAAAGTCATCATAAAAAGCATTAAAATATAACTTGATTTATCAAAAAACTCCCAAATTTTCATTTGTTCTCTTTTATCTTTTAAAATCCTATTTTTATGTTTATGTACATATTTAGAGAATATCATTATATAAAATATTAAAAATATTGCTATTGCACCTAGCACCCCAAATATAAACATTTTATCATCATTTATTAAAAATGGTATTCCAACATTCATAACCATTATTCCAGCAAATAGCCACAATAATCCAGCAAAAATAAATAAATTTCTTTTTTTAGTATTCATACTATCTCCTAATAATTTTAAAAGCTATTATCAAACTAAAAAAGGGAGATTTCTCTCCCGTTGGTTACAAACTATTCTGCACTATATGGTAATAACGCAACTTGTCTAGCTTTTTTAATAGCTGCTGTGATTTCTCTTTGTTGTTTAGCAGTAGCACCAGTCACTCTTCTTGGTAAAATTTTACCTCTTTCACTAATAAATTTTTTTAGAGTATTTACATCTTTATAATCAAGTGGTTTACTGTTATCTGAGAAATATGCAACAACTTTTTTTCTTGGTCTAAATTTTCTTTGCATATTGTTATCTCCTTTAAAAATTAAAATGGAATTTCTTCATCTGATGCATCTTGAAAAGGTAAATCAAATCCGTCATCCATTCCTGTATCAAATGAACCAAATCCTTGTGTTGCAGCAGGTTTTTGAGCTCTATCACCCCAGTCAATAAACTGAACTCTTTCAGCCCAAACTTCTGTGACAAATCTTCTAGTTCCATCTTGAGCAGTATAACTTCCAGATTGAAGTCTTCCTTGAATTGCTACATTTCTACCTTTTTGCAAATATTTTTGGCAATTTTCAGCTTGTTTCCCCCAAACAACTATATTTATAAAATCAGCTGTTTGTTGACCTTTAGCTTCTAATTCTTGTTTTTTTTCTTTAGACATTCCCTTATCTACTGCAATGGTAAATCTAGCATAACTACTACTAGATGTCTGAGTATATCTTAATTCGGGATCCTTGATTAATCTACCTATTAAAATTACACTATTCATAAAGTTCCTCCACTAAGCTTCTTGCTTAACAACCATATATCTAATGATAGCATCAGATATTCTTGATCTTCTTTCTACTTCTGCAACTACTTCAGCTGCTGCTTCAAAATTAACTATGATATAATATCCTTCTTTAATGTAGTTAATTTCATAAGCAAGTTTTCTATTTCCCCATTCATTAATTTCAGTAATACTACCATTAGCTTCTATAGCAGATTTAATCTTATCAAAAGCTTGATTTCTTACTTCATCCTCTAGATTTGGTTTAAAAATAAAAACTCCTTCATATTTTCTCATTACATTCACCTCCTTATGGTCTCTGGCTCTTTTTATTGAGCAAGGATTTACTGATATATTATATCACACAAAAAAATATATGTAAAGTTTTTATGTAAAAAATTACATACACTTCACTTAGATTTATAGAATATTACATTTTTCCAATATCTTTTCTATATTGTTTTGTTTCAAATGATATTTTTTCAATATTTCTATAAACTTTTTCTCTGATTTCATCATAGCTATTACCAAGTGCTGTAATAGACAAAACTCTACCTCCATCTGTTAATATTTTATTTCCATTAACCTTAGTATTATTATGATAAACATAAATATCCTTATCAACAGAATCTATGCCTGTTATTTCTTTTCCTTTTTCATAATTTTTAGGGTAACCTCTGGAAGTTAAAATAACTGTTAGGCATTTTTCTTTTTTCCACTTTAAATCTTCTCTTTCTAAACTACCATCTAAAGATTTTTCTATAGCTAAGAGTAAATCACTTTCCATTCTAGGTAAAACTACTTCCGTTTCAGGATCTCCAAATCTTACATTAAATTCTAATACTTTAGCATCTTCATCTATCATAAATCCAATAAAAAGTACACCAGAATATTCTAAATTTTCTTTTTTTAATCCATTTGAAATTTTTTCTAAAATTTTTTCAATTTGTAATTTTAATTCTTCATTAAATAACTCACTTGGCGAATAACAGCCTACACCTCCTGTATTTTCACCTTCATCATTATCAAAAATTCTCTTATAGTCTCTTGCACTTTCCATAGGAATTAAATTTCCTTTAGATACAAAACAAAGTAAAGAAGCTTCTTTTCCTCTCAAAAATTCTTCAATAACAACTGTGCTCCCTTCTTTCCCAAAAATTTTATCTTCAAAAAGTTCTTTGAAATAATCTAAAACGTCTTCTTTGGTATTGCAAATTCTAACACCTTTTCCTGCACAAAGTCCATCAGCCTTTATAACTATTGGATATGAAAAATTTTCAATAGCTTTTTTTCCTTCTTTTATTGATTTTATAGTTTCATATCTTGCAGTTGGAACATCATATTTTTTCATAAATTTTTTTGCGAAGTCTTTACTACCCTCAAGTCTTGCGCTTTTTTTATCTGCCCCAAAAACTTTTATATTACTACATTTAAACAAATCAACAATACCTTCACAAAGTGGAGCTTCAGGTCCTATAACTACTAAATCAATATTATTGTTCTTTGAAAACTCAAAAATTTCTTCATTACTATTCAATTCGACATTTTTAGCATATCTAAGAGTTCCTGCATTACCCTTTGAACAAAAGAGTTCAGTACATTTATTACTTTCAGATATTTTTTTACAAATAGCGTCTTCTCTTCCACCATTACCAATAACTAAAACTTTCATAACTTCCTCCTAATGTCTAAAATGCCTTGTAGATGTAAATACCATTGCTATTCCATATTCATCACATAATTTTATTACGTTCTCGTCCTTTATAGAACCTCCCGGTTGAATTACTGCTTTAATTCCATTTTCTTTTAATAGTTCGACAGTATCTTCGAAGAAAAATGCATCTGATGCTAAAACTGCATCTTTTAAATTTTCTTTTGCTCTTTCTAATCCTTCTTCAACTGCCCAAGAGCGTCTAACTTCTCCTTGTCCTATTCCAATAGTAGCATTATTTTTTACAATTACAATTCCATTTGAACAAACTGTTTTACAAGCTTTAAAACCGAAAATTAAATTTTTTAACTCTTCTTCAGTCGGTTTTCTCTTTGTAACAACTTTTAAATCTTCTTTAAATAAAATATTATCATAGTCTTGGACAACAATACCATTTAAAACTTCTTTTATTGTTGTTTTTGGAAGTTTAAAATCTGAAATATTTCCTACTTCAATTAATCTAATATTTTTCTTTTGAGTTAAAATTTCAATGGCTTCTTTAGAAAATTTATTTGCAATTACAATTTCTACAAAAAAACTATTTATCTTTTCTGCTATATATTTTGTCACTTCTCTATTTAGAGCTATAATTCCCCCAAAAATTGAAACTGAATCACAAGCATAAGCCTTATCATATGCATCATCAATATTATCTGAAATTGCAAGTCCACAAGGATTATTATGTTTAACTGCAACTACACAAGGTTCATCAAATTCTTTCACAATTTTAATAGCTGAGTACATATCAGTTAAATTATTATATGACAATTCTTTTCCGTGTAATTGCTTAAAATCCGTTTTTTCATCATCCTTAATATAAACTTTTTCATAAAAAGAAGCATTTTGATGAGGATTTTCTCCATATCTTAAATTATTAACTTTTTTATAAGTCATTGTTAGTTTTTCAGGAAAATCAATATTTAATAAATCATTGAAATAAGATGAAATCAATGCATCATAATATGCAGTATAATTAAAAGCCTTACAAGATAGATATAATCTAAAATCTTTATCCAATTTACCTTTCTTCAATCTTTCAATAATCTCAGAATAATCTTTAGGATCAACAACAATAGATACGTCATTATAGTTTTTAGCCGCAGCTCTAATCATAGAAGGTCCACCTATATCAATATTCTCAATTAAATCTTCATGTGTTTTATTATCACTATTTAAAACTTTTTCAAAAGGATATAAATTGTTTACAACCATATCTATTGAAGAAATACCAAGATTTTCAACTGTTTCAACATGATTTTGTTCATTACGTTTATATAAAATTCCACCATGAATATAAGGATGTAAAGTCTTAACACGACCATTTAAAATTTCTTTAAAATTAGTTACTTCATCAACTTCAATAACATTAAGTCCACTTTCCTTTAAAATTTTATAAGTTCCACCGGTTGAAATAATTTCCCATCCTAATTTTACAAGTTCATTTGCAAATTCAACAATATTTTCTTTTTCAAAAACACTTATTAACACTCTTTTTGACATCTTATTCCTCCACTATGAATGCTCTATTATCTTTAAAAACAATCTTATTATCACAAAATGCCTTTACTGTCTTCACCAATATTTCATGTTCTATTTCTAAAACTCTTTTAGCAACAGTTTCAAAGTCATCATTTATATAAACAGGAACAACATCTTGCAAGATTATGGCTCCGGTATCTACTTTTTCATCAACAAAATGTGTTGTAGCTCCAGTAAATTTGACACCTGATTTTATAACTGCTTTATGAACATTTTCTCCATAAAACCCGTCTCCACAAAAAGAAGGAATTAAAGATGGGTGAATATTTATAATTCTATTAGAATACTTCGAAACAAACTTTGAAGATAAAATATTCAAATAACCCGCAAGTACAATCAAATCAATATTTCTTCTTTCTAGCTCTTCAAGTATTCTTTCATCATATTCTTCATTACAAAAAAATTTCTTTCTATTCAAATAAAATGTATCGATACTTTCATTTTGTGCTCTTATAAGTCCATAAGCATTTTTTCTGTTTGAAAAAACCAATTTAATCTTTCCATTAATTTTATTTTCTTTAACAGCATCAATTATGGCTTGTAAATTTGTTCCTCCACCAGAAATAAAAACAGCTATATTCAACATAATTTACCTTTCCTAATATTATTTATTTTTTCTTTCTAAAATTCTTCTTTGAATATCAGTTAAAGAATTATTAAAATCCTCTTCATAATCATACAATCCAGCTGGATAGTCTCCATTAAAACAATCCATACATAATCCGTTATATGGAGCATCAAACTTAAGACCTATTGAATCTACAAGTCCTTGTTCACTCAAATATCCCAATGAATCTGCTCCTATTATTTCTTTTATTTCTTCCAATGTCTTATTGGCTGCAATAAGTTCTCCTGAAGTAGAAATATCTATTCCGTAAAAACTAGGAAACACAAAAGGAGGAGATGCAATTCTAACATGAACTTCAGATGCTCCTGCATCTTTTAAAAGTTTAACAATTCTTTTACATGTTGTACCTCTAACAATTGAATCATCAACCATAACAACTCTTTTTCCTTTAACAACCCCCTTTACCGCAGATAATTTCATTCTTACGCCTTGCTCTCTAAGTTCCTGAGTAGGTTGAATAAAAGTTCTTGCAATATATTGATTTTTAATCAATCCCATTTCATAAGGTAGGCCACTTTCTTCTGCAAATCCACTTGCTGCAGAAAGTGAAGAATTAGGTACACCAACTACTATATCTGCATCTGCAGGACATTCTCTTGCTAGAGCTCTGCCTGTGTTTTTTCTTGCAGTATGAACATTTACTCCTGCAATATTCGAATCTGGTCTTGCAAAATAAACATATTCCATAGCAGCAATAGAAATCCTATCAGGAGTAGTATAATTTTCAATTTTAAGACCATCTTTATCGATTATAGCCAATTGACCAGCTTTTACATTGCAAAAAAATTCAACTCCTATATTATCTATAGCACAAGTTTCACTTGCCATAACATAGGTATCATTTTCAGTTTTTCCAATAACTAATGGTCTTAGAGAATTAGGGTCAACAGCTCCATATAAAGTATCTTTAGTTAAAATCAAATAAGTAAATCCTCCTTTAATTTTACCTAAACTCTCTTTTAATTTTTCTTCAAAAGTTTCTTTTTTACTTCTTCTGATTAAGTGAATTAAAACTTCAGTATCTGAAGAAGAATGAAAAATAGCTCCATTTTTTTCTAATTCCAATCTTAAAGTTTTAGCATTTACTAAATTCCCATTATGACAAATACCAATACTCATATCATAAAAGTCAAATAAAAATGGTTGAACATTTCTAACACTATTATCTCCTGCAGTTGCATACCTTACATGTCCTATTGCAGAACTTCCAACTAAATTATAGAGAATTTCTTTATCTTTAAAAACTTCAGAAACTAATCCTAAATTTCTATAACTATATAAAGTTTCTCCATCGGAACTTATAATACCTGCACCTTCTTGACCTCGATGTTGTAAACTATGAAGCCCAAAATATGTTAACTTTGAAGCTTCCTTATGATTCCAGACACCAAAAACTCCACATTCTTCATTAATTCCACGCACTTGTTATTCTCCTTAAAACTTCTTCATATGCATCCATAACTGAACCTAAATTTCTACGAAAACGATCTTTGTCAAGTTTATTTCTCGTTTTTACGTCCCATAATCTGCAAGTATCAGGAGAAATTTCATCTGACAAAATTATTTTACCGTCACTTGTTTTTCCAAACTCAATTTTGAAATCAACTAAAATCAATCCCGCTTTCAAAAAAAATTTTTTCAAAAGTTCATTAATTTTTTCAGTTTCTTTTTTTATAAAAGAAAGTTCTTCTTCTGAAACAATTCCTAAAGCTATTGCATGGTCATCATTTATTAGAGGATCATTGAGTTCATCATTTTTATAGCTCAGTTCAAAAATTGGCTTTTTTAATTTCATACCTTCTTCTAAACCATATCTTTTAGCCATAGAACCCGCTACTATATTTCTAGTAATAACTTCTAAAGGAATAATTTTAACATGTTTACAGATTTGATCGGTATCATTCACTTTTTTAATAAAATGAGTTTCTATTCCATTTCTTTCTAAATACTCAAAAATAAATGAGGTGATTGTATTATTTAAAATACCTTTTTTATCAAATTCCTCCTTTTTTTCTCCATTAAATGCAGTTGCACTATTTTTATAATGAATATATATTTCTTCATTATTTTCACATTGAAATAATTGTTTTGCCTTGCCTTCATATAAAAGTTTCATACTATTTTTCTCCTTTAAAATAATTTACACCATTTCTAAATATATTTTGAATTCCTGTTATAGTTTTGTTTTTATACAAATTCGTTCCATAACGTTCACTATGTCCCATTTTCCCTAAAATCAATCCATCTTTACTTATCATACCTTCGATAGCATATAAAGAACCATTAGGATTAAATTTTCCATTGCTACTTGCATTACCTTCAAAATCACAGTATTGGAAGGCACATAAATTTTTAAATTTCTCAATATTGTTTCCAACAAGTTTTCCTTCTCCATGACTGAACATAATTTCATGTAATTGTCCAATTTCAAAATTTTGAGTCCAAGGAGAATTTACATTTGCAACACGAGTTATGGCACTTGTTGAAATATGATGATAACTGTCATTTCTATATAATGTCAAATCATCTTCAGTTAAGGACTTTATTCTTCCGTAAGGTATAAGTCCTGACTTAATTAATGCTTGGAATCCGTTACAAATACCAAAAATTAATTTTTTATCATCTAAATGTTTATGAATTGCATCTTTAACTTTTTCATTTTTCAAAACATTTACTATAAACTTTGCACTTCCATCTGGTTCATCTCCACTAGAAAATCCTCCTGGTATCATAATAATGTGTGCATCTTTTATTCCATTTACTAATTCTTCAATTGACTTTTCAATATCATCTTCTTTTTTATTTCTAAAAATAACAGTTTTTGTTGTAGCTCCTGCATCAATAAATGCTTTTTCTACATCATATTCGCAATTAGTTCCAGGAAATACAGGAATTAAGACATTTACATTTTCAATATATTCTTTGTAATATTTTTTTTCATTTTTGTCATTAGATAAATTTTCACAATTTCCACAATCCAAATTTTGATATAAAGGATAAATTTTATTTAATGTTTTTGTATATGCATTATATATTTCATCATAATCAAATTTAATTCCATTTATAGAAATTTCTTCACTAACCATTCCAATTTTTTCAAAAGGTAACTCACAATTTGATTCTACAACAATTGATGCAGGATCAAAATTTAAAATATTTTCCTTATTAACTGTGAAACCTAAACCATTTCCAACTGCCATTTTTACTAGAGAACTTACTACACTACCTTCTTCTTGAACATATGCAGATAAAATTTTACCTGATTTTATAAGTTCATTTATCAGTTCATAACTTTTTAATGTTTCCTTAATTTCAGGATATCCTTTCGAATTTTTTACAATAGGAACATAATATATATAATTTCCAATTGTTTTTAATTCCGGAGAAATTACATTCTTAATTTTAACAGGAGTACATGCAAAAGATATTAATGTTTCAACAACATTTAAGTCATTAAATGTTCCTGACATACTATCTTTTCCTCCGATACTTGGACAACCTATCTCATTTTGAGCATAAATAGTTCCGAGTAAACTTTGGGTAACTTTTCCCCATTTTTTTCTATCTTTTCCAAGTTTCTCAAAATATTCTTGGAATGAAAAATATAAATTACTTTTATCTCCACCAACGGCATAAACTTTAGCAACAGATTCTAAAACAGCATAAATAGATGATAAGAATGGAGAGTAATGAGATATCTTTGGAATAAATCCATAGCTCAAAATTGTAGCTGTATCACTTGTTGAGTGAATTGTAGGTAATGCCTGAATACCAGCTTGTACCGGAGTTAATTGATTTTTACCTGAGAAAGGCATTAATACAGTTGTTGCGCCTATTGAAGCATCAAATCTTTGAGCAATTCCTTTTTGGCAAGCCACATTTAATGAAGATAATTCATTTAATACATTTTCTTTAGAAACAATCTTATTTTCAAAAGGATTGCTACCATTATTATCGCATAGTGTTGCTTTTGAGTGTTGTCTTACTCCACTTGTTGCCAAAAAGTCTGCACTTAAATCCATAACCTTATCATCATAATAATACATCTCAAGTCTTCTTCTATCAGTTATAGTTGCTACTTTAGAATATTCTATATTTTCTTTTTCACATTCTTTTATAAAAAATTCATAATCACTTGGTGAAATTACAACTGCCATACGTTCTTGTGACTCACTTGTGGCGATTTCTGTAGGATTTAATCCCTCATATTTTAACAAAACTTTATCTAAATGAATTTCAATTCCTTCAGATAATTCTCCGATTGCAACACAAACACCACCCGCACCAAAATCATTACATTTTTTAATCAATTTTGTAACTTCAGGTTTTCTAAATAATCTTTGAATTTTTCTCTCTTCAATGGCATTTCCCTTTTGAACTTGACTTGATGCTGTTTCAAGAGAATCATTTGTATGAATTAAACTTGAACCACTTGCTCCTTGAATGCCATCTCTACCTGTTCTTCCTCCAATTAAGATTACAATATCATCTTTAACAGGAGTTTCTCTTTTGAAATCTCCATATTTAACAGCTCCAACAACTGCTCCAACTTCCATATGTTTAGCAACATAAGAACCATCATAGAGTTCTTTTACATAAGTTGTTGCAAGTCCAATTTGATTACCATAAGATGAGTAACCGCTTGTAGCTTTTGTAGAAATATCAACTTGAGGCAATTTATGTTTCAAAGTCTCTTCTCTTTTTTGTAAAATATTACCACAGCCTGTTACTCTCATTGCTTGATAAACATAACTTCTTCCGGATAATGGATCTCTAATTGCTCCTCCAACACAAGTACTCGCTCCACCAAAAGGTTCAATCTCTGTAGGGTGATTATGTGTTTCGTTTTTAAATTGAATTAACCATTTTTCTGCTTTTCCATTATTTTCAATATCAGTAAAAAATGAACAAGCATTAATTTCTTCACTAACCTCTATATTCTTATCATTTAATACTCTTTTGTGATATTTACCAAATATACTTGCCATATCCATTAGAGTTATAGGCTTAGTAATATTTAATTCTTTTCTAATATTTAAGTAAATATCAAAAGCACTTTGCATTTCTTTTTGGAAAAGCTCAGATTCAATTTTAATATCATCTAACACAGTTTCAAAAGTTGTATGTCTACAATGATCACTCCAATAACAGTCTAAAACGTAAATTTCAGTTTCAGTAGGTGTTCTTCCTTCATTTTTGAAATAATCTTGAATGAAAATTAAATCCTCAATATTCATCGCTAGAGACATTTCATTTTTTAAATCAATTAATTCATCTTTTGAAAAAGAAGAAAAGCCTTTTAAGTCTTTCATTTTTTTCATTTCTGAACTCATTGAAAAACTCAAAATATTCATATTTTTAACTCTTGATTCAATAGGATTAACCAAATATTTTTTTACTTTATCCATTTCATCTTGATTTAAAACTCTATCAAAAATTATAAGTTTTCCGCTTCTTACAGTAATTTTTGAATTATTATCTAAAAGAGATACACATTGAACAGCACTATCAGCTCTTTGATCATACTGTGCTGGTAGTGTTTCATATGCAAAATATCTTCCATCTTGAAGTATTATGTCTTCAATTACTTCATCAATCATTATTTCTGAGAAAACTGAATTTTTAGCTAATTCATATGTTTTTTCATTGATATTGTAAATGTCATATATAATATAAAGTTCTAAATCTTTTATTCCTAAATTATATTCTATATTTAAATTGTCTTTAAGATCTAAAGCTTCCTTATTATATACATCTCTTTTCTTAACAAAAATTCTTTTATCCATAATTCCTCCAAAAATTTACTAACATAAAATTACTTTAGAATTTCCTTCTACAACTTCTCCAACTTCGTAAATTTCTTCATTCATTTCTTTAAATAAGTCTTTTATTCCTTCAACATCTTCTCTTTCAACAAAAATTAACATTCCTATTCCCATATTAAAAGTTCCATACATTTCTTCTTTTGAAATTTCTCCCCATTTTTGAAGAAGTGAAAAAATTTCTTTTTGTGGAATATTTTTTTCAAAAATTTTAGCATCAACAACATCGCCTAAAACTCTTGGTACATTTTCATAAATTCCTCCACCTGTTATATGACAAAGACCATTTACCTTAAATTTTTCTAACAAAGTAACTATTGATTTCGCATAAATTTTAGTTGGAGTCAAAAGTTCTTCACCTAAAGTTCTTCCTGTTTCTATTATATCGGTTAACGAAAAGTTTTTATAATCAAAAATTATCTTTCTAACTAGAGAAAAACCGTTACTATGAACCCCTGAAGATGGTAATGCTAAAATAATATTTCCCTTTTTTACATTTTTCTTACCATCAATTATTTTATCCTTTTCAACAACACCCACACAGAAACCTGCAATATCATAATCTTCTTCTTTATATATTCCTGGCATCTCTGCAGTTTCTCCACCAATCAAAGCACTTCCTGATTGAATACATCCTTCTGCAACTCCTTCAACAATACTTGCCATTTTTTCTGCAACAAGTTTTCCGGTAGCAATATAATCTAAAAAGAACAGAGGTTTAGCACCTTGACATAAAATATCATTAACACACATTGCAACACAATCTATTCCAACTGTATTGTGAACATCCATAATTTGAGCCAATTTTACTTTTGTTCCAACTCCATCAGTTCCGGAAACCAAAACAGGATTTTTAAATTCTTTTCCAAGTTCAAAAAGTCCTGAAAAACCGCCTAAATCAGAAAGAACCCCTTTTGTATATGTGTTTTTAATAAATTTTTTTATTAAATTTACTTCATTATATCCTTCATGTTTATTTACCCCAGCAGATTCATATGTTAATGCCATTAAAATATCCTCCATTTATATATCTAAATCATTATCCATTTTTTTTACTTGTTCTTTCATCTCAAGCTTATATTCTTTAAGTTTAACTTTTAACTCATCATATTTTAATGATAAAATTTGTGTTGCTAAAATACCGGCATTCTCCGCTCCATCAATAGCAACAGTTGCAACAGGCACCCCTTTAGGCATTTGAACAGTTGAAAGTAGAGCGTCCAATCCGTCAAGTGTTGAAGCTTTAACAGGTACTCCTATAACAGGTACAGTCGAAATCCCAGCTAAAACTCCTGCTAGGTGTGCAGCCTTTCCGGCAAATGCTATAATTAGTTCAATATTATTTTCTTCCATTTTATTAACAAAATCTATTGCAAATTCTAAAGAACGATGAGCAGAGATAACTCTAGCATCATATTCTATTCCAAATTTTTTTAAAATATCACAAGTTTTTTTAGCAATATCTTTATCAGAAATACTGCCCATAATAATAGCGACCTTCATAATAACCTCCAAAAAATTTTATTAATATAAAAAGCCGGAAATATTCTTCCGGCTACAATTACTTAACCAAAAAAGAATATAAATCAGTTGGTGCAACAATTTTATCTCCATTGTACACTCTCATATTTCCACCAGATATTTCATCAATCAATACAACTTCTCCATCAACTTTACCAAATTCCAACTTAATATCGTATAAAGTAAGTCCCTTTTCTTTTAAAACATCTCTAATAATAGTACAAATTTCTTTAGTAAGTGCTACTAAGTCTTCATATTCCTTTTCAGTTAATATATTTAACATAACAAGTGCATCCTTAGTAATTAAAGGATCACATCTTTCATCATCTTTTAATGTAATTTCAACATAAGTATCTAAATCATCATTAGGTTTTGCATATAAACCATATCTTCTTATAAAACTACCTACAGCTTTAAATCTACAAATTACCTCTAATCCTTTACCAAAAACTTCGCAAGGCTTTACAGTCATAGTATTTTCATTTAAGTCACAATCTATGTAGTGAGTTCTAACTCCTTTTTCCTTTAATATTTCAAAGAAATATTTAGTAATCTTTAAACCTTCATGTCCTACACCTTCAATTGATAAACCTACAGTATTAGCACCCGGATCAAAAACTCCATTTTCTCCAGTAACATCATCCTTAAACTTTAAAATGTAATTCCCATCTTCGCTCTTGTAAATATCTTTTGTCTTTCCAGTGTAAATTTTTTTCATAAAATACCTCCTAAAATTAAACATAAGAAATAAATAAGCCCAGCAAGTAGGCTTCAAGCGAAACCTACCTCCTGGGCTTTTCTCCCTTAGGTGTAATACTAAAAAGTATTCGTATCGCTCGGACCAGCAATAAAATTCGGAACCCTAGATACTCTTTCTCTCATAGATTTTATTTCATTTTAGTAATCGTAATTAACTTACAACTAAATGATAGCAAGAAAATTGTATTTTGTCAATATGACTTTAAAAAATATTTTTATTATAAATTGTTCTACATAATTTATTATTTATAATACTTTAAATAAAATATACTTTCTTCAAATTCAGATAAAATTAGTTTAAATCCACATTCTTTTGCATGATTTTTTATCATATCAATCGTTTGTATTTCATTTCTTATTACTCCATAAGTTGTATGAACTTCATTATTTTCAAAACGAATATCCAATTCAACTAAGAATGGTTTAGGATAAATATTTTCTATCTCTGTACCCCATATACATAAAATACCACCTGTTTTTAATACACGGAAGGATTCAAATATAGCTTTTTTCTTAGTTTCTTCATTCATATACATCAATGAATAAAAAAATGTTACAACATCAAATGAATTTTCTTTAAAATTTAAATTGGTAGCATCCATCAAAATTTTATTACAAAAATCAGGAGCTTCATCAAGCTCTTCTTTTCTATTGTCTATTGAAATAACTTGATTGGTATATAGACGTCCTATTATTCCTTCTCCTCCACCACCAATATCTAAAATATCACCTTTTAATTCTTTTTTTAAATTAATTCTCATAGCATCCTCCAAATCAATTATACCATAAATAAATTCTTAAAACATTATTTACTTTATAATTATCTCTATTTATGGTATTATTATTTATATATTTTTTAGAAAGGAGATAATATGTTTAAACTGTTAAGAAAAAAAAGCTTTAAAAATTTATTAATTTTTGACTTATTATATCAACTGGCTTTTATTGTTATTTTATTGCCTTTTGCAAAAGAATTTTTTTCATATATTTTAAAATTAACTAAATTTGGCTTTTTCTATATAGAAAGTCCTAGTATTTTTGCAAAATCTCCAACAAAAATATGGTCTATTTTAATAATTATTTTTTCATTTTCCATAGTTAAATTATTTGAAGTAAGTGGGTTTATATTTACTACAAATCAAACAAGACTTGGAAATGAAGTTTCTATTTTAGAGATTTTCAATAATTCATATAAACTAGTTAAATCTAAAATAAAAAAAATACAAAATTACTTAATTTTGATATTAGTATCCATAAACATACCAATATCAACATCAATTCATAAAGGAATTAAAATTCCCAATTTTATTACTGAATATATTTTAAATTCGACTACAGGCATAGTTTTATTTATTATCATAATTATTTTAGCAATAATTTTTTCAATAATTTTATTGTTTGTTTACCATATATTTTTTTTAGAAAATAAAAATTTTATAGAAAGCATAAAAATAAGTTTTAAGAGAATTAAACAAAATATCTTCAAAAGTATAAAAGTACTATTAATAATAGGAATAAAAAATTTACTAATTCAAATAGTAAAATTTATCTTCTTATTTGTTATAATATTAATATTTTATATGCAAACAAGTAATAAAACATTAAGTAATATTGGAATAATAGCTTATTTATCTATAGCAACAATTTTAAAAATTTTCACAAATGTTTTATCAAATACCGTTACCTTTTATGATTTATCAAAATTTTATTTTAAAACCTCAACCAATGTTGAATTTAGTAACATAGTCTATCCTACAAATAAAATTAAACTAAAGATGTCTCTTGTAATAATATTTCTAATTTTTGCTGGAATTTTTAGTAAATACAGAAACTCAAATGAAGAAATTAAATTTTATCATAGTTTTAGAAATCTAAAACCGGATATTATGGCTCATAGAGGAAGTACAAAAAATTCTGCTGAAAACACATTGGAATCTATAAATGAAGCTATACAAAACGAAGCGGGATTTGCAGAAATTGATGTTGTATTAACCAAAGACAATGTAGTTGTTTTATCGCATGACCATAATTTAAAAAGACTTACCGGAAAAAAAGTTAATATTGAAGATTTAACTTTTGAAGAATTAAAAAACTATAAAATAATTGATAAAAAAAATTCTAAAGAATATAATTTTGTTGATTTACAAACTGTTCTTGAAAAAACTTCAGGAAAGATAAAATTAAATATAGAATTAAAACCTTTTAAAAGCAATGAAAAGAAACTTGCTGAAGAAGTAGCAAAATTAGTTAAAGATTTGCCCTATGATATAATTGTTTCATCTCTATCTCCAAAAGCACTGAAAGAATTTAAAGATATTTCACCTAACATATCAACTGGTCTAATATTAGCATTTAGTTATGGTAAATTCTACAATGTTAAATTTGTAGATTTTTTCTGCATAGAAAAAGAAATAGTAACGAACGAAATGATAAGAAAAATTCAAAAAAATGGAAAAAGAGTATATATCTGGACTGCGAACACTCATGAAGATATCACAAAGGCATACTCTAGTGGTGCAGACGGAATAATAACAGATGAAGTTACTCTTTCAAAAGAAATTTTAGAATTGGAAAAAAATAATTTTAATTTCGAACAATTAATAATTAATAAGATAATATCATTAATTCCATAAAAAGACGTCAGTAAAATGTGCTGACGTCTTTTTTTTATAAATATTAAATAATACTATTTTAAAGGAATTTTCTTAGTTAATTCTTCAACTATTTTCAATGCTTTTTCTTTACCTTCTTCTCCATTTTTTATAACTTCGGCAATTGCTTCAGCTATTAAATCCATTTCTTCTTCTTTAAATCCTCTAGTAGTAATTGCAGGAGTTCCAAGTCTTATACCACTTGTAACAAATGGTGATCTTGGATCATTTGGAATAGTATTTTTATTACAAGTAATACGAACGGAATCTAATGCTTTTTCAAGTTCTTTACCACTCATATCATAATCTCTTAAATCAACTAGCATTAAATGATTATCTGTACCATTAGATACAAGTTTAATTCCTCTATTCATTAATCCTTTTGCTAATGCTTGAGCATTTTTCAAAACTTGTTTTTGATATTCTTTAAACTCAGGCTCTAAAGCTTGTTTAAAAGCTATAGCCTTTGCAGCTATTATGTGTAATAATGGTCCACCTTGTGATCCAGGAAATACCGCTCTATTAAAATTAAATTTTTCATTTGCAGCAGCATTGGACAAAATAAGTCCGCCCCTTGGTCCTCTTAATGTCTTATGAGTTGTAGATGTAACTACATCTGCATAAGGAATTGGTGATTCATGTAATCCAGCAGCAACAAGACCAGCAATATGAGCCATATCTACCATTAATACTGCACCTACTTCATCACAAATTTCTCTAAATTTCTTAAAATCTATCTTCCTTGCATAAGCAGAGGCACCTGCCAAAATTAATTTAGGTTTACATTCTTTTGCAATTTTCAAAACTTCATCGTAATCTATAAATCCATTTTCATCTACTCCATATGGAACTGGATGATATATACTACCTGAATAGTTAATAGGGTTTCCATGTGTTAAATGTCCACCATGGTTTAAGTTCATACCCATATAAGTATCACCTGGTTTTAAAATAGCAAAAAATGCAGCAAAGTTAGCTTGAGAGCCTGAATGAGGTTGAACGTTTGCATATTCACAACCATAAAGTTCTTTAACTCTTTCAATAGCTAATTTTTCTGCTTCATCTACAACTTCACAACCACCATAATATCTTTTTCCAGGATATCCTTCAGCATATTTATTAGTTAATATACTTCCTGCTGCTTCTAAAACCGCATCATTTACCCAGTTTTCAGAAGCTATCAATTCAATATGGCTATTTTGTCTTTCTAATTCTTTATCCAACACTTCAGCTATAGCTGGATCAACTTTTTTTATATTCTCATTTGAAAACATTTCTATTACCCCCTAACAATGATATATTACCATATTTTATATCTTAAGTCAACACGTTTTCTAAATTTTTTTATTTTCAAGCTTTTTTCGCAATTTACCTAGTTATTAAAAATAATTCATTTAAATTTATAATATTTTATTAATATTTACTTTTTGTTAAAAAAATGTTATAATATTAAAAAATATATAAAAATTACATTTTATTGTCTTAATTATACATATGGAGGATTTTATGGACTTTAAACAATTAGAAACTTTTATTACAATTGTAAAAACTAAATCTTTTACAAAAACAGCAGATGTGTTATATATAACTCAACCATCTGTTACTAATCATATACAAGCTCTTGAATCTGAATTAAATACTTCTTTATTTGTTAGAACTAGAAGAAGTGTAACACTGACACAAGCGGGTAGCATCGTATATAAACATGCTCTTAATATCTTAGCTTCTTATGATGAAATAATAAGGGATTTGGACATATATTCACAAAATTTAAAGGGAACTTTAAATATTTGTGTTTCTTCCGTTCCAAGAAAAATAATTTTACCAAATTTGATTGAAAAATTTTCAAATTTATTTCCTGATATATCTTTTAATATTAGTAATGATGATTCAAGAACAGTAATAGACAGTATTTTAGTAGGAGAAACTGACTTTGGTATTGTAGGATTAAAGATTTCTAATCCTAAATTGATATATACTCAAATTATGGATGATCATATTGTTTATGTTGTCAATAAGGATAATTATCCTGACTTAAAGAACTATTCAGTTATAGATATTGAAGATTTAAGTAATGATAAAATTATACTAAGAGAAATTGGTTCAGGTACGAGACAAATTGTAGAAGATGAATTAAAAAGAAATAACTCTTTAAACGTAATTTCTAATAGTGTAGCTACAATACATGATACTAACACAATATTAGAACTTATCACAAAAGGAGTTGGAACTGGCTTTGTATCTCAAAGAATGTTAAATATATCTCCATTTAAAGATAAAGTTAAAATATTAAATATAAAAAATCTTTATTTAAACCGTAAATTTTATTTTGTATACAATAAAAATTTACAATTTTCTAACATCAATAAAATATTCAAAGATTTTATGATGGATGAAATTAATGAATTAAAAAAAGAATTAGATATAAATTCTATATAATGAAAAATCTCTATGAATGCATAGAGATTTTTCTATTTAATTTACCTGTTTTATTTTCATAAACTCAGTATATGTCAATTCACTACTAATTGAGTTAGTCCATTGAAAAGTAACAACCTCTCTTCGATTTTTCAAAGTTGTATTAAATATTGGTAAAGTTCCAATTTCGTTATTTTTTATTTCATACATTGAAATATCATCAGCAGTTAAAATAACTATCATACTCTCGTCTGGAGAAACAAAATAATCCAACACATTTTGTACTTTTTCTTTTACTTTTAATTTTGAAATTTTACTTGATTTATTCGTAAAAATATCTACGTTAGGAATTAAATCTAAATCAATTTCACTAGAAACAAAATTATCGTTTGAATAATTACTTAATATTCCCTTAAAAAACCAATTAAAGTTGTTTCTCTTTACCCCAAAATTTTTCATATCATATGAGTTAACATTTTCACTTGAATATCCAAGTTTTCTAATATTGTTAAAATATGCCTTCTCTCCTCTATCTCCGGCAATATCTTTAATAGACATTTTACTCTCTTCTGATAAATTTCCAATTTTATAAATAGAATAATTCTTTTTATTTGTTTCTGAATTATATGACTCAAGACTAATATAGTTTTTACTCAAAAAATTTATTGTAGCATTCTTTATATCTAATATATTTTTTGTTGTGTTATTTATATAGTCATTTGTTATATAAATACTATCCTTGGTAGAATTTACAAGAAAAAATTTGTTTTGATTATTGACAAAGAGCCCATTTATCTTGTTTGCAGTAGGTTTATCATTTCCATTTTTTCTTATTAAAAAAGTTTCATAATCAACATCCTTTGTTCCAACACTTTTTACTCCAATTAAAAATGAAATATCTTTTTTAGTATTATTAGAACTTTCATTTAGTTTTAACTTATCAATAAGATCATTATCTACATCATCTGAAATTTTTTCAAAAACATAATACTTTTTGTGATGAATTGTAGCAATTTTATTTTTATTCAAAATTATAAATTCTTTATAAAAATTTCTCTCATCTTTTATAGAAACTACTATTACCTCATCAGAATCAATACTAATCTTATCAGTTATGACGCCATTATACAACAAATAATTTTTAAAATTGAGCTGCCTAAACTTAAAATTTGGATTTGATGTACTTGTTTTTTCAAAATAAACAAATTTTTCGTTAATATAACACTTATCATCAGAACTTTTTTCTTCACTTCCATCACTCAATGATGTTATAGAAGTCAATTTCCAAGTTCCTGAAATTAACAGCGAATTTGATTTTGGCTCTAATATCATAGAATTAATATCAGTATATCTAAAAAAATTTCCTCTTAAGACAAAAAACAATAAAATTATTAAAAACGCTAAACTTATTCCAATACTACTTAAAATAATTTTTCTATGTCTCATTTTGAATATCTCCTTTTTCAATTGGCAATTCAACTCTAACAACAGTACCTTTCTCTAAAACACTTCTTATTATCAAGTTCCCATTATGAGCTTTTACAATTTCCTCACAAATAGACAAACCAAGACCTGTATGTGAGTTACTATTAGAACCTTTATAAAATTTACCAGTAACTAAAGATATTTCATCTTCAGAAATTCCACAACCATTATCTATGACTTCAACAACAGCTCTTTCATTTTCAATTTTAATATCTGTTAAAACAACTCCACCTTCATCAGTAAATTTTAGAGCATTATCTAAAATATTTATGAACACTTGTTTGATTCGATCTCTATCAGCCATTACCATAACTCTTTTTGTCTCATCATAATTTAGAATCATATCTATTTTCTTAGAACTTGATTTAGGCATTAATTGTTTGTTAATAAAAATTCCAAGCTCATTAAGGTCAAAAAGTTCTTTATTCATTATAAGTCTACCGCTACTTAATTCAGAAAAATCTAAAAGCTCTGTAACCATATTCCCTAATCTATCACTTTCTTTTTCTATAATACTTAAACCATCTTCTAAAAGTTTATTATTTTTAGCCTCTGGTTGTAAAGTAAAAGCCCATCCCTTTATAACAGTAAGGGGTGTTCTTAATTCATGAGAAATACTTGAAATAAAATCCTTCTTTAATTGCTCTTTTTTTACCAAATTTTCACTCATTAAATTCATTGTACTACCAAGCTTTGAAATTTCAAAATCTCCAACCTCATCTGCTTTTTCATTTAATTGCCCATCAGCTAATTTTAATGCGACATTAGTTAATCGTTCAATAGGATTAACAATTCTATTACTCATAAATATACTTATACTCATTCCTATTATTATAACAAAAAAACCAAATAAAAAGAAAACAAGATAACGTTGCGCAATCATACTATCAATATTTTCCATAGAAATTATAAACCTTGCTATGCCAACTTGTTCATTCCCATTATTAAGAGGAATTGTTACAGCCAATTCATTTTTATTTGAAATAGGATTTTTATATACAGTTGAACCATTACTTCCATTTTTGGCTGATGTAACGTCATTTGAAGATAATACACTACCAATTTGATTCCCATTTACTGTATCAAGTAAAACTTTTCCCGAATTATTTAGAATTTGCACCTGTGCATTTACTTCACTATAAAACTCTTCAATATCATCTAATACAAGCTCAGATAAACTTGAATTTGCTAAATGAATTTCATATAGCTTTGCACTATACTTAGCCTGATTTTGTATTATTCCAGTAACACCAGAATAATAATAGTTTTTTATTGTAAAAATCAAAAAAATTTCAAAGAATACTACTATTAAAACTATAACCATAAAAAACTGAGTCATTATTCTAGTTCTTAAAGATTTTTTTAAAATTAAATCTTTTATTTCATTAAATTTATCAACTAGTTTATTATACTTTAGTTTGAATTCCATCTATATCCAGTCCCCCAAACTGTTTCAATATATTTTGGTTTACTTGAATTGTCCTCAATTTTAGCTCTTAGTCTTCTAATATTAACATCTACGATTTTAATGTCTCCATCAAATTCTTCTCCCCATGTCATATTTAAAAGCTCATTTCTTGAAAAAGCTCTACCAGGATTTGACATAAATATTGTAATAATAGTTAGTTCTGTTGGCGTAAGTTCAATTTCTTTTCCATCTTTATAAAAATTCTTAGAATATAAATCTAATTTAAAAGGATATATACTTATCAAGTCACTACTATTTTGAATTGAAACAAGACGTCTAATAAGAGATTTTATTCTTAAAATAAGTTCAACAGGATTAAATGGTTTACTTAAATAATCATCAGTTCCACTTTCTAATCCATTAATTCTATCTACATCTTGAGTTTTAGCAGTAAGCATTATAATCCCAATTTTAGGAAGTTTTTCTCTAAGAATCTTACATACTTCAAAGCCATCTATTCCTGGTAGCATTACATCTAAAATAACAACTTGAGGATTATATTTTAAGGCAAGTTCTACTCCAATTTCTCCACTTTCAGCTTCTAGAACTTCAAAACCTTCTCTTTCAAGATTAATTTTTGTAAACAATCTAATATTTTCTTCATCTTCAACTAATAAAATTTTACTCATTGTAACCTCCTAAAAAAATAAATAAACTACTATAAGTATATATTAAATTTAATTAAGTTTCAATAATAATGTTAAAAATACACAAAAAAAAATTGGGAAGTTCTTTGGGCTTCCCAATCTAATTAATTAAACAATAGTAACTATTTACCTAAACTGTTTCATCAACTAATTCATTTAAGTCAACAAACTTTTCACTTTTTAACCCTTTATCTAGTTTGTTTACCTTCTTAATATTTACAGCAGTTACCTTATATTCTGCAGTTTTAGTAATAGGATCATAGTGTGCACTAGTCAATTGATTTACTGGTGTTTCAGCAAAATGGAATGTCATATAGATTAATCCTGGTTTTACTTTGTCAGTAATTTTTGTTCTACCAACTACACTACCTCTTCTAGAAGTAACTCTCATAAAATCTCCATCTTCTAATCCATATTTTTGTGCATCTTCTGCTGAAATTTCAATTAACTCATATGGTAAAATTCCATCAAGCGCATCAGAATATCTAGTCATTACATTATAGTGGTATAATGCTCTACCAGTAGATAAGATTATTGGATATTCTTCATTTTCAAGTTCTTTTGGACCTTCATATTCAACAGGTATCATAAGAGCTTTATCTCCTCTTGTAAATTTACCTTCATGAAGATATTTTGTACCCAAATGATCATCTGATGTACATGGCCATTGAACTCCATTCAACTTATCTATTTTATCATAAGTAATTCCTCTATAAGTTGGCATGCACTTTCTAATTTCATCAAAAACATCTTCTGATGTCTTCCAATCAAATCCCTTACCTCCAAGACGTTTTGAGACATCCGCTAAAATAGCCCAATCTAATCTTGCTTGTCCAGGAGCTTCAACAGCTTTTCTAACTCTTTGAACTCTTCTTTCAGATGCTGTAAAAGTACCATCTTTTTCAGCATAACATGTGGCTGGCAAAATAACATCTGCAAGTTTAGCAGTTTCAGTTAAGTTAATATCTTGAACGACTAAGAAATCTAAACTACTTAATGCATGCTTAACATGGTTGGCATCTGGATCAGAAAGTACAGGATCTTCACCCATAATGTACATAGCTTTAACTGAACCTTCTGCTGCTCCATCAAGCATTTCAGGGATTCTAAGTCCCATCTTTCTATTTAATTTACAATTCCAATGTTTTTCAAACAATTTAACATTATCTTCTTCCAATACTTTATGATATCCCGGAAAATAATTTGGTAAAGCTGCCATATCACAAGCACCTTGAACATTATTTTGTCCACGAAGAGGATTAATTCCACCACCTTCAATTCCAATATTTCCACATAATAAAGCTAAGTTAGAAAGATTCATTACATTTGATGTACCAGTTGTATGTTCAGTAATACCTAAAGTATAGAAAATTCCAGCTCTTTCTGCAGAAGCATACATTCTTGCAGCTTCATAAATTTGATCTACAGGAACAGTAGTAATTTTACTAACTAATTCTGGAGTATATTTAGAAACAAGTTCTTTAACTTCTTCAAATCTTTCTACTTTATTTTCAACATATTCCTTAGCATATAAACCTTCAGTTATTATTATATTCATGATACCATTAATTAAAGCAGCATCTGTTCCTGATTTCAATGAAATGTGCAAATCAGCTTCTCTTGCTAATTCAGTTTTTCTTGGATCAACTACTACTAGCTTTTTACCTTGTCTATGAGCCTGTTGCATTTTATTTCCAATTATTGGATGAGCTTCAGTTGTATTTGAACCTATAACAAACATTAAATCAGTCTTAAAAACTTCGTTAACAGAATTTGTCATAGCTCCAGAACCTAATGTTGTTGCAAGACCTGCAACTGTAGGAGCATGTCAGGTTCTCGCACAGTGATCAACATTATTTGTACCAATGGCAACACGCATCATCTTTTGAAAAGCAAAATTGTCTTCATTACAAGTTCTAGCAGAGCTTAAACCTGCAATTGAGTCAGGACCATAAGTCTCTTTTGTGCTACTTAACTTAGAAACAACCAAATCTAAAGCTTCTTCCCAAGTTGCTTTTTCAAATACACCATTTCTCTTAATCAATGGATCAGTAAGTCTATCAGGACTGTTAATTAAGTCAGTATGGAAACGCCCTTTAACACAAAGCTGAGTTCCATTAATTGGAGAATCTTCATTTGGAGTAACTCCAATTACTTTTCCGGTCTTAACATTTACATTTAAATCAAAATTACAACCAGTACCACAGAAAGGACATGTTGTTCTCACTTTTTTTACTTCCCAAGGTCTAGTTCCCATTAATTGTTTATTTAGTAAAGCTCCTGTAGGGCAAACACTAATACATTGCCCACAAAATCTACAGTTATCAGTATTTAAATCTAGATTTTTATGAGTTCCAATATAAGCATTAAATCCTCTTTCTACAAAATCTATAGCTCCTGTAACTTGTACATCTTGACATACTCTAACACATTTACCACATAAAATACACTTGTTTTGATCTCTTATCATAACAGGGTTGTTTGCATCAATTTCATGATTTTGGACTTCACCAATCCATGTACCCTTCTTCATTCCATATCTATAGCAATATTCTTGCAATTTACAATTACCAACCATATCACAAGTTAAGCAATCACTTGGATGATTAGAAAACAATAAATCTAGAATATTTCTTCTTATTTTTGTTAATTTTTCACTTTCAGTATTTACAACCATTCCTTCTTTTACAAGTGTTGAACATGCTGTTTCAAGTTTTTTACTTCCTTCAATTTCAACAACACACATTCTACATCCAGCAAATGCAGTTAGACTTTTTTCATAACATAAGTTTGGAATATCTACTCCAACCTTTTTAGCAGCTTCAATAATAGTAGTTCCTTTTTCAACACTAACATTCTTTCCATTTATAGTTAAATTAATCATATTAGACATAATATACCTCCAGAACCTATCTTCTAATTATAGCATTAACTGGACACGCAGCTTCACAAGATCCACATTTAATACACTTAGATGGTTCAATAACATGTAATTGCTTTTGAACTCCTGTAATACAATCAACTGGACAAGCCTTAGCACATTTAGTACAACCAATACACTTATCTGTAATAAAGAATTCAAGAAGAGCTTGACAAACTCCCGCAGGACATTTTTTATCATAAATATGAGCTTCATACTCATTTCTAAAATAATGTAAAGTACTTACTACTGGATTTGCAGCCGTTTGTCCAAGTCCACAAAGTGATGCAACAGTTATTGTTTCGGAAAGATCTTCAAGTCTTTCAATGTCACCATCTTCACCTTTCCCAGAAGTTATTTTTTCCAATAACTCTAACATTCTCTTTGTACCTTCTCTACAAGGAACACATTTACCACAAGATTCTTCAACAGTAAAATCTAAGAAAAATCTTGCAATATCAACCATACAATCTGTTTCATCCATTACAACCATTCCACCTGATCCCATAATAGAACCAATCTTAGCTAAAGAGCCAAAGTCTACAGGTGTATCAAAATAATCTGTAGGAATACAACCACCAGAAGGTCCACCAGTTTGAACAGCTTTTACTTTTTTATCATTACCAGTACCACCACCAATGTCATATACAATTTCATTTATTGTAGTTCCCATAGGAACTTCAACAAGTCCTGCATTGGCAACCTTACCTACAAGGGCAAATACTTTAGTTCCAGAACTATCTTCTGTACCAATTGATTTATACCAATCTGAACCTTTATACATAATTTGCGGTACATTTGCAAATGTTTCAACATTATTTAAAACAGTAGGTTTTTGGAAAAGGCCTTTAACTGTTGTTCTATAAACCTTAGTTCTAGGCATACCACGTTTACCTTCTATAGATTCTATAAGTGCAGTGCCTTCTCCACAAACAAATGCTCCAGCACCAAGTCTTAATTCAACATGAAAACTAAAATCTGTTCCTAGAATATTATCACCAAGAAGGTTCTTTTCTTCAGCCTTCTTTATCGCTTCTCTTAAATTTATGACAGCTTTAGGATATTCAGCTCTAACATAGATAAAACCTCTATCAGCTCCAATCGCAAAGCCACAAATCGCCATTCCTTCTAATACAGAATGTGGATCTCCTTCAAGTATAGATCTATCCATAAACGCTCCTGGATCTCCTTCATCTGCATTACATACTACGTATTTTTGGCCCGCAGGTTGTTGCATAGCACCTTCCCATTTTCTCCCTGTTGGGAAACCTGCACCACCACGGCCTCTAAGTCCTGAATTTTTCATTTCATTTACAACTTCTTCAGGAGTAAGACTTCCTATTACTTTCGCTAAAGCGTAATATCCACCTAATGCAACATATTCATCAACACTATGTTCATCAACTATTCCAAAATTCTTTAATGCAATTCTAGTTTGTTTTTCGAAAAACTCTCCTTTTAGACGAATACCATTTTCGTCAATTATGTACTTATCAGGTTCTTGATTTAACCTTTCAATTAATAGAGGATAGTTTTTTTCTTTAATAGTATCTAATATTTTAAAATCAACTTCAGTTTTTATCATAAGATCACCTCTATTTATACTTTCTCATTATTCTTCTGATATCTGCTTTTTTTATATGAGCATAAACATCTTCATTTATTGTAACAACAGGTGCTAAATTACATTCACCAATACAACGAGTTTGAGCAACAGAAAACTTCAAATCTTCACTAGTTCCGCCAACATCTACACCTACTCTGTCACAAAACTCATTTAAAATTTCTTGAGCTCCTTTTACGTAACAAGCAGTTCCCATACATACAGAAATTTGATATTTTCCTTTTGGAATAAATGAAAATTGTGAATAGAAAGTAGCAACACCAAATACTTTAGCAGGAAATATTTTCATTCTTTTTGCTATCAAATCCATAATCTCTTCTGGAAGATACCCAAAAATACTTTGTGCTTCTTGTAAAACTGGCATTAATGCTCCAGGAATATCTTTCTTCTTATCAATAAATTCACAAAGCTCATCTATTTTGTCTTGATTTTCATCAACATTAAAAACAAAAGCCATAATTTGCCTCCTTGTAAAAATTTTTAGAAGAACCATATGTAATTATATAATAAAAAACGAGAAATTACTTATTTAAAACATTAAACATTGATAACAATACTCTAATCCATTAATATGTACTATTTTAGTATATAACCATCATATAGTTATTCTAGTTATAATATAGCGAAATACAATACTACATTATACTTAGAGTATAGCAAAATCAGCAAATTTTTTCAAGCATTTTAGCTTTTAAGTATTAAAAATTTTGATAGATTTTCAAAAAAAATATTTTATTTAATACTTAATTTTATCTATTTAATTAACAATATAATTAATCTAATTATTTTCTTAAATTATATCCGTTTTAATCTTAAAAAATAATTCTATTCCATATGTTATGTTTTTTTGACGTTACTTATAATAAGAACCCCACCCCTTCTCGATGCTTCGCTTCGAGTGGTTACCCGGGAACTTTGTTGCTTCGCAATAAAAAAATTCTCCTTTAGAGAATTTTTTAAAACTTTTTATTATATTGTATAAAATTCTTTTAAGTCTTGTTCAAAAAATGAAATTAAAGTTTCCATAGCCTCATTTTCATCATCCCCTGTTACTTCAATTTCTATTTCTTCACCATTTCCAACCTGCATTGATAAAATACTTAAAATACTTTTTCCATTGTATCTATTATTATCTTTTATTAATATAACATCAGAATTAAATTTTACTGAATTCCTTAAAAACATAGAAGCTACTCTGGCATTAAGGCCAATTTCCGATTTGACTACAACCTTTTCCTTTAACATATTTGCCTCCTTTATTTTTCTTTATTAATTTATATTATATCAAAACAATCTATAAATGTCCATATTTAAAAATAATTTTTAAAAAGATTTTTTTTAATTATTAAATAACCTATTAAATAATGTTTTCACATTATATAAAAAGAAACTGATTTACTAAAAATAAACCAGTTTTACAAAATTATATATTCTTACCTTCCGAAATTTTTCCAGAAATCATAGTATAAACCTTATCTGCATATGATAGACATGCTAGGTCATGTGTAACAAGTACAATTGTTGTATTATTTTTTTTATTAATATCTTTCATTATTTCTAATACTTCCTTAGTATTTTCAACATCCAAATCAGAAGTAGGTTCATCTGCAAGAATTATTTTAGGATAATTCATCAGTGCTCTTGCAATTGTAACTCTTCTAAGTTCTCCCCCTGATAATTCTCTAGGATATGAACTTTCTAAATGTTCTAAACCTAATTCTTTTAACAAATATTTTCCGCGACCAACAGGATCTCCTTCTCTTTTACTTAGATAAAAAGGTAAACAAATATTATCTAGAATGTTAAGTGTTGACAATACTACTGTAGATTGTGGAACAAATCCCATTAAGTCATTTCTTATAAAAGATTTTTCATCATCAGAAAGAGAGCTTATCTCTTTATTATCCAATGACACTTTCCCACTTGTAGGACTTAATATTCCAGATATGATATTTAAAAGTGTAGATTTACCGCTTCCGGATTTTCCGACTATTGCGACAAATTCTCCGCTCTTAATATCCAAATTAACATCATCTAATGCATTAAATTCTTTCGCTCTAACATATGTTTTGTATAATTGTTCTACTTTTAACATTCTAATCATTCTCCCTCATAGTCAAATAAACATCAGTTCTACTGATTTTTCTAGCAGAATTTAATGATGATAAACATCCAATTACTGTTCCAACTAATAAACTAAACAATGAAACTAGAACTAATTTTGGCATTGAAGGAGTTAAGAACGGTAAATTTAAGTTTTTTTGAATAATTGGAATTATTGAAAACACAGCTATAATGCCAATAATTATTCCAAGAACTGATCCATAAAAACCTATATATAAGGACTCATACATAATAATCTTAGATAACTTTTTCTTAGACGCTCCTAACACTCGAAGAATACTTAATTCCTTTTTTCTTTCATTAAGTATTACAGAAAATACTACTGCCAATAAAATCATTGACATTCCCCATATTACAGCTATTGAAATATATATATAACTTGAAATAACCTTTAAATTTGAAGATACTTCATTTACAAATTTTTTACTAAACATAGCAAAAATTCCATCTTTAGCATATTCTTTCATAATCTTATTAGATACTTCTGAAGCACTGTAATTTGGCTTTAATTTTAATAAAATTGTAGAAATTTTTTCGCCTTCAGAAGCTGGATTTTTTTGAATTCGTTCGCTTGCTTTTGCAAGTTTTCTAGCAGTTTTCATATTAACGAAAACTGTTGCATCAAAACCCATACCAGTTTGTTCGAGTTTTCCAACTATATCAAGCTCTTCTTCAAAAAATTTAACTTTTGAATTTTTTTCACCAACAATATTACTTCCTACAATTACTTCATCATCTTTTAATTCTCTCTTAAGTGTTTTTTGAAGCCAAGGCTTAATTAAAAAATCTGTATCATAATCTATTCCTATAATTTGAACGGGGTACGAGCAACAAGATGCAGAAAGTGTTGCAACATAAAGCTGAGGTGTTGCTGATTCTATACCTTCAATTTTTTTTATCTTTTCTAATGAATCATTAGGAAGATAAAATTCACTAGGTTCTCCTTTTAATAATACACTTTCAATATTTGCCTTATAACCTTCTGGAACAACAATAATATCTGCACCAAGTCTATTTGACAGATTATTAACTCCACCAGAAATACTTGATGATAAAATCGTACCGCAGAATAAAAATAAAACAAAAATAGCAATAATACTAATTAATGAAATACTTCTAAGGGGTTTTTTTCTTATGTTTTCTTTCGCTAAAAACTTAATATCAATTTTCTTATTAGTCATTTCTTTCTCTTTTCTTTAATGAATTAATTTTCTTTTCTTATCAAAACATAAATCAAATAAAAAATTGAGATAAGAGCAATTGCAATTCCTAAAATAGAAACTATTGTAAATGTATTATGTTTGATACAATCCATAGAATCTTTCATGCAATATCCCATAAATCTAGGAGCTCCATCTTTTCCGGCACCAATAGTAACCTTAATTATTTTATTTGGTATTAAATGAACACTAATTCCTGCTAATATATTAATAATATTAAAAATAATCTTTGAAATTTTATTATCTACAAAAACAGATACTAATGAAATTATAACAATTCCTATACCAACACAAGTTACTAATAGACCACTATAATAACAACTCATTCTTGACCCATTCGCCATTGCAGGACAAACAGGTGCGATTACAAATGGTGTTAATGCAAGTACAGTCCCTAATAGTAAAATAATAATATTAACAATTTTCTTCTTTAATATTTTCACGAAAATCCTCCTAAAAATTATTTATTTAAAGCATTATTAACCGCATTTTTAAATCTTTTATAAGAAATTGTCGCTCCACTAACTGAGTCAACTTTATCAATATCTTGAGCCTCAACTAACTTTTTTGCATATCCTTCACTATTTTTTACAGCTTTTTGTGCTTGCTTATAATTAAAATCAGCATCATCTTTACCATAATTTTCGTCTTTTATCTTATTATTCTTGTTTTCTCTCTCTTCTCTAACACAATCTACAATTTTCTTATCTTTAACAGTAATTACGACTTTAACATTTGAACTTTCATCTTTGTAATATCCTTCATATACTCCATCTTTTAATGTTTTTTTTGAACTACATGAAGTAACAAATATCATAGATAAAATTAGAATAATCAAAAAATTAAAATTTTTCCTTTTCATATATACCACCAAAAACATTATAACATCTATAATTTATATTGTCAATAATTTATCATCTACAATTTTTCCATAATCTAATATTATTTTTCTCATAGCCTCATCTCCTACTTCAGGATCATGAGTAACAACAATTATAGTAGCACCTTCCTTGTGAAGTTGTTTTAGAATTTCTATTACCATAATTTCATTTGCTTCATCCAAATTTCCTGTTGGTTCATCAGCTAATATTATTTCAGGATTATTTATTAAAGCTCTTGCTATACATACTCTTTGTTGTTCTCCACCAGATAATTGACTTGGCAAATGCTTTGCTCTATCACCAAGACCTACTTTTTTAAGTGCTTCTAAAGCTTCTTTTTCATCAATCATACTATGATAATACTGAGCAACCATTACATTTTCTAAAGCAGTTAAATAACTAATCAAATGAAATTGTTGAAATATAAGACCAATTTTTTCTCTTCTAATATTAGTAAGATTTTTTTGACTTTCTTTTGAAATGTCTATTCCATCAATTAATACTTGTCCATTTGATGGTCTATCCATACATCCTATTATATTCATCATAGTTGTTTTTCCAGAACCTGATGAGCCCATTATAGCAATCCAGTCACCTTTTTTAACCTTTAAATTAATGTTACTAAGAGCATTAACTGATTCATAAATTTTAGAAACATCTCTAAGTTCTAATATTACTTTATCATTATCCATATTTTACTCTCCTTTTAATACTAATGCAGGATCAATGTCAACAGCTTTTTTAACCGGTAAAATACAACCTGCAGTAGTTACTAATACTGAAATCACAACAATTACAGGAATTAATATATATTGGAATGTAATTGTCCTACCAAAAACACTAAGACTTACTCTTTGAGCAAATATAAACCCAAATATAACACCAATAACTCCTCCAATTAGTCCAAGCAATACACTCTCTCCTATAAAATCCATTATAATTTCTTTATTATGTGCCCCAAGTGCTTTTTTTAATCCTATTTCTTTTCTTCTTTCAGCAATTATCGCCATCATAGTTGTCGAAACTGAAATTGTTGTCAAAACTAATATAACTATATTAACTAATAATATTAAAGCAGTTAATTTATTTAATACAGTATCTTGAGATTGAGTAACTCTTTTTACAGCAGAACCTATAACATTAGGTAATTTATTACTCAAATTTTTTGCGAAAGTATCTAATTCATTGTGATTAGCTTCTATACTACATTCAATTGAATCAATTTTTGTTGTATCTTCAACTATTTCATTTAGTTTGTCTATATTTAAAAATATAAAGGATTCTTCTTTACCCCCAGTTGTAATTATTCCTTTTACTGTTAAAGTTACGTCGTAAAAATCATCACCTGTATCTTTATTTTTACTTTTCTCTGCAGAATCATTCACATCTGATGCAATTGCACTTTTCCCGTGTTTTACTCCACTAACTTTAAATTTATCTCCTACTGAAAGTCCTAAAGTTTTGGCAATTTCTTTTCCTACCATAACTTCATTTGAATCGCTATTTGTTGCCCATTCTCCTTCAACATACCAAAAAGGACTATTTTTTTTTGCTCCATCCATATCAGTACCCGCAAGAATATATGGTTTTTGATTAATTTTTGTCGTCTCATATCGGTATGGAGCTATACCTACAACATTCATATTTTTTATAATTTCTTTAAATTCTTTATATTCTTCTTCAGTAATTTTTCCTTCACTAGGTAGACATATAAAATTAGCGCCATATGATCTAAATTCTTTACCCAACTGTCTTGGGATATCAAAATATATAGTAATAAGACCAGACATAATCGTAGCTCCTATTATTACAGCTAATAAAGCTACTACCATTCTTGACTTTCTTCTTATGAAAGAACTTAAAATCATTTTTAAATACATTTTTCTCTTACTCATTTTAATCCTACCTTCCATGAAGAACTTCTGTCGGTTTAAGTTTAAATAGATAATGTATAGCCGGAATACTTCCAATTAATGAAACTCCAATTACCAGAGCAATATCAATAGGAATAACCATTACTGCTGGTTCTATATAAGATCCAAACACAGTAATACCTATTATTTGTGTAAATCCAAGGCCAATAAAATATCCTGCTATGCCACCTATGATACCAGTTAATACAATTTCTGTTAAAATAAGCAACATTATCCTAAGATTAGAACCTCCAATTGCTTTTATAAGACCTATTTCCTGACTTTTTTCCATTACAGTTGCAGTAACAAGATTTGAAATTCCAAGTGCAGAACCAATTGATCCTAATGCTGTAATTAAAATCATAAGTAATTTCGTTTTATCTAATATTTTTCCTTCTGACTCTGCTACTTGTCTTATAGGTTTGGCTACACTATCTTCAACAACTTCTTGTATTTGATAACAAATAGAACTAACATAAGCTGTACAATACCAAGTTTCATATTCAGTAGGTGTTAAGCTATTTGGATCTCTAGTTGCTTTTTTTGCTAATTCATTATCAGGAGTAGTAAGTGCAGAAACTTCTATATTAGAAATTTTTCCTTCAATTCCATATAAGTCTTGAACTGACTTCAAAGTAGAAAAAACGTTTAAATCTTCATTTCCACCGGATTCAAATATTCCTTTAACATTATACATCTTAGTATTTTTACCATTACTTATTTCTATTTTATCTCCAACTTTAACTCCGTTTTTTCCCGCAAACAAGCTTCCAACCATAATACTATTATCGTCATCTTCATTTAACCATTCTCCAGTGATTTTCCACCAATTTTTTAAGTTTTTCATACCAGTATCAATTTGTTCACCAGTTGTTAAATCCATGTGTTTAGAAAACCATGTACCTATTAATTTAGTTTTTTGATTATTAACTTTTGCAGTTTTCTCAAGATAAGGAGTAAAATCAACTATAGAAAACCCCCAAAAAATTTGTTTGATTTTAGGTAAATCTTCTTCTTTTAAATATTTATCATTTGTTGTAGTTTCAGAATTTTCTAATTCATACAAATCAGAAATTAATAAAGCATCCTTAGAAACTACATTTATATTTGCCCCATAAGTTTTAAGCTCTTTATTTACTTTATCACCAACTCCAAGCATTACATTTAACATTCCTGTAGCAAGAGATACACCAAGTGCGACAGTAAAAGCTATCATAAACATCTTTTTTCGTTGTCTGATTAAAGTTCCAAAAACCATTCTCCAAAACATACTATTCTCCTATTGGAAATCTTTCTTTTTCTTTATCTAAAACTTTTTTATCAATTATTATTTTTGAATTTTCAATTTTATAATCAAAAGGAATTGGATTACATCCACCTTTAAATCCTATAGTTGCTTTATTCATAACAACATCACATCTTTTGCACACTATATCATTTTTTCTTTCAAAATATCCTGCAACTCCACATATTTGACAAGCATCTAAGCCTACTCCATAAGAAGTACTATTAGGCTTTTTAACAACTATAAATCTAATATCATGACCATCTTTCTTATATGAAAATCTATGCAAGTGCCCATCATCAACATCAGACAAAGGAATAATAATTTTATCTCCTTCCTCTTGATACGGCTGTGCTGCTGTTAATTCAACCGGTTTTGTAAGTTGATAATTTAAGTAAGTTGCGGAAAACAACATTACAAATGATAATACTGTAGTAAAATAAGCCCATCTTCTATTTACTATCAATCTCCATTTTTCTTTTCTTAAACTTGCATTATTATCAAATTTTTCCTTTACCCTTAAATTTTTAGATACAAAAAAAATCATACCTAATAAAATTATTATAAAAGCTATTGAAATAAAATATGTTTCACTTTTATCTTCTATAATCATTAAGTCAAAAATCTTTATTCCAAAAATATTGCTCTTTTCAGTTAAAATTGGAGCCATATTAAAGTCTTTCTTTAGATATTCTTTAAGTCTAACTATTGATGTTATTCCTTTTAAAGCATATTCTAAAAATGTATTAATAAATATAGCAATAAACATTATAATATATTGTTTTTTGCTACATCTAACTAGAAACTTATAAAATGCTAATACTAATAATATCCCGGTTAAGATTCCAAGAATAAATCCACTTACTCTAAATAGAGTCACAGTACTTACAGAATCTTCTCCAAACGCAATAAATTCCATTGCTTGAGTTAAGAGTTTAGGAATAAGCAAATATAGCATAAACGATATAGTTATAAACATAAAGCCTAAATTTATAGAAGTAATAAAATTATATATTTTATTTTTATTTTTTGTTATAACTCCTAAAATCAATGTAATACTCATTAAAATAAAAACAAAAAGACATAATGCAAAAACATATCTATTTAATTTTGTAACAGTATGTATCATTTCCTTTTTATTTTTTACTCTAAGAATATGTATATAAAAACCTAAAAAAATCCCTATCACTAAAATTGAAAAAGAAATTATTTTATTAATCAGTGTTGAATTTTTCTTTAAAAAAGATAACACCAATGCAAAGAAAAAAGAAAATGTACATATAGTAAAAATTACATCAACATAAAATTTCCCCAAAATAAAACCTCACTTCTAAAATACGGCAAAACCTCTCTTAAAATAATAAGAGAGGATTTATCCGTTTGTAATATATTGAATACTAATATTCTAATTTAAAAATCAATATTATTTATTTTGTAATTGTTCTCCAGTATAATTCCATTCAAACTCAACAGTTTGTTTTTCATAGTACTTTGAAGCAGCTTCTTTTCCGCCATCTTTAATAGCAGGAACACCTGTTTCTTCATCAGTGTGTAATAAGTAATCAGCTGAAGGTTGAATTTCGATAACTAATTTATACTTACCAACTTTAAGAACATTCTTTTTGATATTTGTTCCATAGTGAGCACCATCATCAGCGTTCATTGGCATCATTGATCCTGAAGTAACTTCTTTTCCATCAGTTGATAATACTTTATAATTTACTGTTAAATATGCAGGCCAAATATCTTTTCCACTACCGAAACCATATTTTTTACCAGCTTCTTTAGTCAAATGAATGTCAGCTTCTAAGTGCATATCTGATTCTGCAGCACTAGGTTGTCTTCCTTCAGGAATCATATCAACTCCTTGAAAATAAACTGTAGCAACTTGGAAAGGACCTACAATTTTTTCTTCTCCAATTTTTATTTCTTCAAATCCTGATTCACCTGGTTTTTCAGCATCTTCAGCTTTTTCATCGTCGCCACCGGCTTCTTTTAATTTATCATTTAATTCAGCAATTTTTTTGTCTTTTTCTTCAATTGATTTTTGCAATTCATTTATTTTTGCTGTGTCATTTTTTTGACAGCCAACTAAACCTACTGACGCTAATAATGCTAATGTTACAACCATTTTTGATTTTTTCATAAAATAAATCCTCCTAATTTTTTAACTTTAATAAAATAGAAATTTAACTTTCCTTTTTTATTTTTCTCAATTTTAAATAGTGACCTAACAATATCCAAACAGTAATTATTACCAACATAATTTGTGGAATTAAAGTTTCGGCTCTATCATAGATATTCAAAATTGGAATACTCCAACCTTGCATTGCAGGTATAACTGTTGAACCAGAAATAACTCCGGCTTCAGTTAACTCAATAACCCCTTTTCCCATAAACGAGATACACATTAGATATAATAATATACTTGTAAACAAGAAAAATGGTTTAAGCGGTAATTTAACTGATGTGAATCTAAAAAGTAAAAATATTATAACCAAAACAACAGAGGCTGCAACAAGCCCTCCCATTGGATACAAAATCTTACCTCCACCCGAAAATGAGGCCTTATAAAATAAAATAAGCTCTGCTCCTTCTCTTAGTACAGCTAAAAAAGCAGCAAAAACCAAAGTCCACTTACTTCTGTTATCTATTGATTTTTGAACTTTAGATTGAATATAATTTTCCCATGCTTCTTCTTCAGATTTAGATAAAATCCAGTTACTAACATAGAATAAAACAATAACCGCTAAAAACATAGTCCAGCCTTCAAGTAGTTCCTGTCCAACTCCTCCTAATAAATAGTTTATTATTATGGCTAAACCAAAACTACATACAACGGCAGCACCCATTCCCAAATAAACTGACTTACAAAGATGCTTATTGCCTGTTTTAACAAGATAAGCAATAATTGCAACACAAACAAGAATTGCTTCCAATCCCTCTCTAAGCATCAATCCGAATGATGTTAAAAAATCTTGGATATTTTTAGCTTTCTCATCTCCCTGTTTAATTTCAGTATCTCCAAATACAGCTTTACCTTCAGAATCCGGTGCATTTTTTGAAATTACTTTATCCAAAACAAGTGCATCTCTATAAACTTTCATATCAAGTTCATCTATTGATGCCTTAATTTTTTCAACAGAATCACTTGTATTTCCTAAAAGAGTATGCTTAATTTCTCTAAATGCAGCCTCAATTTCATTTACTCTGTTATTAGATATTGCAACCATAACATTTTTTTCAAAACCTTGAACTTCATAGTAATCAAAATATGCAGAATCCATTGATTTATAAGCATTTTGATAATCTTTTTTATCAATATACTCTTTTGCTTCTGTAAATTTTAAATGCATATCTTTAGCTACTTCTTGCCAATTAGAGTACTTTTTCTTTTCAGATTTAGCTTCTACATTTCCTATGTTACAAACAAGCAAAACACTACAAAGTATTAGAAAAAATGAAAATATCTTTTTTATAACTTAGCACCTCCCCAAAAACAATTTATGATAAAGATAATATATATCATATAATTACTAAAAAGTTAAGCACTAATTACAAATCAATCAATGCCTTATACTTATTATTATTTTTATCAAATATATATTATCATATTCAGAAAAAAATTTCAAGAAATTAATAAAAATTTTCATTTTTAATTAATATCATATTCATATTTTATAAAAGCTAAACGTCATAAATTAAATCATTATTTTGTTTTATACTATATCTACAAAAAAATAATACTATTGTAATCTTGATTACAATAGTATTATTAAAATTTAGTTTTTCCTTTTTTTAATTAGTAGATATTTTCTTAATCTTAGAATTGTGTATAGCAAATAAATAAAAGTATATAATGCTATTGATAGCATATGTTTTTCAGGTTTATGCATAAACAAAACCATCAAGTGAACATATATCAAGTAAAAAAACGGATATGCTAATTTTTGTAAATTTTTCCAATTTTTAGCTTTCATTTTCTTTCTTACACACTTGAATGAAGTTATCATAAGCGGAATCATCATAGCTATAAGAATTAAACTTATTATTGTTGCCGTCTTAGTATATACATTCATTTTTGATGCATTTGTAAAAAATTCTACAAAATATCTTATTCCAAAAGCCACATTATGACAAAGTGCAGCAAAACATCCTATAATTGACATTTCTCCTCTTATACTCATAAGTTTTCTAGTATATTTATTATGAGTTGTAACTACTCCTAGAAACATTACTATCATAAATGTTACTGTCGAGAAAATTCCTCTTCTGAATATGTCCATAACATATTTTGTAAACCAGATTGGCATTTCTCTATAAAACTTTGTTTCATAATATAAAACAACGGGAATTATCAAAATATAAGTTGCCATATAAAATAGCACTGGATATTTTTTTATAATATTTGCAAATAAAATGTAAAATAATGTTATTGCAATTAATCCTACTATTAAATTCATCTATTCTTCCCTTTCATTAGTTTTTACTTTTTGTTTTTCTGATGAGTCATAAGTTATTTTCCCTCCACTACTCGAATCTTTTTTTTGAACATTGTCCTTAGTTTTTTTTTCAGATTCAATAGTTTTAATTTCTTTTGAAGTATTATTTATGTTATCAACATTTTTAATATCTTTTTTTGACTCCATAACTTTTCCTGATTTATTAGAGTCATCTACTTCGTTAACATCTTTCTCATCTTTAACTTCTACAATATTTTTTTTAGATTCTATCAATTTATCAATATTTGTTATTTTTATATTAAAAATTTCTACCAGTTTTTTTCCACTTTCGTAATCATTATTTTGAATTAGATTTTCACAATATGCTCCAACTGATAATTTGTTATTTTTAACAAGTGTACTTATTATACTGTTATTTTCAATTTCTTTTTTTGAATCTAAATCTACAACTTTAATTCCAAATAAATGAAAATCAGAATAAGGAATATTTTGAATAGGTGTTCCGGTTGTAGCCCAATCTGACTCATTTTCCAACTTATTAGAAATAAATAATGTTACTTTTAAATCATTCAAATTAAATCTATCTTCTAACTTATACTGCGTTTTATTTGAAGTTAATCTAAATATTCTATATACAGGATATGGTACTATTTTTACTGATATTTCAAGTTCAAGTTTTGAACCATCCTTAAAGCTTAATTTTATCTTACCTTTTTGATCTCCTAACTTCGATCTGTCTGGTTCTTTTAATACTTCAATACGTGAAATATCTGCAGAACGAGATTTAAGTTTTAAATCTCTATTTATAGCAAAGTCTGAAAAGGAACCCCATTTAACAGTTTCGGCAAAATTTTTCATATTTCCATATTTAGAGTCTTTTACAACTACATTTACTATTTCATTTTTTATTTCAGGATATAAAATCTTAAATTCTTCAGCTTTATTTGGAGCGGTATCTTTTACTATAACATTAATTGATATATCCTTTATACTTTTATCTGCAAATTCAAGCCTTACTTCCATTGAAGTACCCTCTTCATTCACTTCAGTTACATCAGCTTCATAAATAATCTCAATTTTTGTACCTTCTGGCAAGTCATCGAGGTGATTTTTCAAATGGCTTAACGTTACTTCTTTACCTTTAATTGTAATCAAATCTTTTGGTTTGTAAACATATTTGTCAGCCATAGAAGTAACTTTTTCTTTTATAATAACATCTATTTCTAATTTTTTTTCACTACCATCATCAAATTTAAGTTTAATTAAAAGCTTTTGAGGGATATTCTCATTTACTTTGTTTACATCAACTTGACTTAAAACTGAAATTTTAGTTTCATCAGGTAAATTTTTAAGAACATTTCTTATTTTATCTTCTGTTATTTCTGTTCCTTTTGGTATAATCAAAGTTTCTGGTATTTCTTTGTATAAAAATGCTTTTGGAATCTTCCCATCAACTTTTGTTTTAATACGGAAAGTATTATTAAATAATACACCTTTATATTTTTCAATAACATCTAATGTATATTCTCCACTAACAAAATCTCCAATTAAAGTCTTATTTTGTGCTTGTTTTAAAGGAATTTCAATTTCATCAGAAGAATTTTTATCCTTGGCAATTATCTTAAACTCTATTTCTTTACCATTAAGTTTTTCTGCAACTTCTTTAGAAACAGTAATATTTTGAATAAAATCTGCAGTATTATATCCCTTGGTATCATACCACTCAGATTCATTCTTGGCTTTTATCTTAATTCCAGAAATTTCAAAATTCTTAGTCCTATTTTTGGATATAAGAATTGTATTTAAAAATTTAAAGCTATTACTTTCTTTATGAACCACTCTAAGTCTCAATCCATCTGTAACACTGTAGCCCAAGTTTTCTTTATTCAAAACTAATCCATCTCTTAGTTCCTTCTTATATTCATCAATTACCTTCAATCCATATTTGTCGAAGTCAGAATAAGAGACTGTAATTTTTTGATTATTTTTTTTATATATAGTAACTTTTAAGTCTTTTAAATCAAGTTTATCTCCTTCTTTATATGAAGTTTTAAAGTTGCTATCGTCAATTCTCATGTCATAAAAATCAAAGTTTTTAGCTTTTAATAATGCATTTTTTATAGATGTAGCAGTCCCTGTTGCAGTGAACGTAGCACCACTTACTGCATCATAATCGTCACCATCATAGCCCAGTTCTTCTCTAACATATATTTTTAACAATGTAAATATTCTATCATGAATATTTCTCTCACCTTTTATATCCGACTGATCTATAGTTAATCTCCATTTACCAAAATTATGTTTTCCAATTACTTTATCCAATGCGTCTCTATAAACTTCTACAGTTTGTTCTTTACCATGAGCTTCTTCCATAACCTTATTAGTCGCATCTCTTAATACCTGAAATTTATATATCAAGGATTCAAACTTTTGCATATTTTTAATCCTATCAATTACAGTATAAAATTTTTCTTGGAATATACCACCATCATCTATATTTCCAGGTGATGTTAATCCTTTTAATCTATTTAATTCTTCTTTAACAAGCTCTACATTCTCAATTTTATTGTTCTTAATAGTAACTTTTACAGGTATAGGCTTATTAGAAACAAATCCATAACTGTCACCATAGTAAACTCCGTCAGGGTAATTTACATTTTTGTCAAGATTTTTAACTTCTTCTGCTGATAAAAATTTATAACTTCCATTCACTTTAACATTTACCAATACAGGAATTTCTACAATTTTTTTACTATTATCCTTGAATATAAGTTCAACTATAATTTTAGTTTTACCTTCAGAACTTGTATCTGCATTACTTTTTATATTAATTTGTGCATCATCTGGCAATTTTTCTAATGCATCTCTTATCTTTTGTAATCCAATAATTTCCCCTACAGTTGCAATTATAGTCTTAGGGGAATAAATATATTTATCAGCATCACTTCCATTAGAATCAACTGCTTTTTCTAAGGCATTAACAACAGCATTTATAAAACCTTTTGAAGATGTTGTAGCTCCAGAAATTGTATCTATATTTGTAGATTGGCTTGAAATAATTCTTTCTCCTAATATCCCTGCTTTTTTATTATCAAAATATGATTCATCATCCTTATTTTTAATCAATTCTATTTTAACTATTTTACCATCTTTAACAGTTACTTTAACTTCAATTGAATTTGTATAATATCCATTTGATTTGCCATAATAAATGCCGTCTTTTAAACCTTTAAAATATTTTTTTAATTGTTCTATTTGTCGTCTATTTTGTCTAGGAATACTTTGCTCTGTTCCTTCAGGCGAATTAATATCTAAATTATTATTACCATTACTAGCCTTTCGTAAGGCATCTTTTACAGCATTTAATATCCCTCTACTTGATACAGTTGCTCCTGAGACTGTATCAATACTGGTATTTCCACTTATAACTTTATTAAGTACACTGGATGCCCAAGTAAAATATGGATAGTCATCACTATGACTTATAACTCTTGCATCATAAATTACTCCATTTTTTATAGAAATAGAAACCTTGATTGGTCCATTATATCCACGTCCAACGCCAATAAATGTACCATCTTTAAGATTATTTCTGTTAAATCCAACTTTACCGGCAACAGATGAAGCTTGCTTTGCTAACAATTTTGCTTTCTCTTTATCTCTTAGTTCTTGATTTTCCTTTTCAAGATATTCAGCTACATCACTTGTTTTTGCTCCAGCTTGAACAAGCGCCTTGTAAACAGCAACTTTAATAGCATCAGAAGTAACTGTTGCCCCAGAAATTGAATCGACATTAAACGTATTCTTTTCTACAATGGTTTGTAAAATTTTTTTTGCCATTTCATAGTATTCAGGTGTTTCATTATGTGAAAGCACTTCAACAGAAAAAATTTTACCTTCTTTAATTACAACTTTTACCGTTATAGGACCTTCATATCCCTCAGCACTTGCTATATATTCTCCATCTTTCAATTCATTTGGAGCCTTTGCACTGTCGAGATTTGTAGTTTCATTTGCTCTGTGTTTTTGTCTATCAGAATAAACACTATTATAAACAGTGTAACCTATTCCTGCAGTTGTAATACAAAAAACAAATAAACCTGCAATAACACTATTTTTTTTCATATATCCCTCCTTTGTTTATTTTGTTATATTTATAAATTTGTCACTTATTTATAAAAATAACAATAGGCATTATCAATTCTACTAAAATTAATTATTTTTTTCAATAAAAAACACCAATTTTAATATTAAAATTTCTTATCTATTAATCTGATGTAAGTATAAAATATCTTTATTTGCATATTTTTTCTAATTACTTCATTGATTATGTTCTAAAAACATTTCATATTTTAATATTTTTTATCAAATTTATTTGTTATTAAATGTAATTGTACTTAATTTATTATAGATTTTTATTTATTAATAATTTTAATTAAAAATTTAGCATAAAAAAGGCATAGTTTCAATCAAATATTTGAAACTATGCCTAAAAAATAATTTTTTTCTCAGCAACAATTATTTATTTTAAATTTTTTTGAACCAAAATATATATTAATATAGAATAAATAATTACTAAAAGTCCTTGTAAATCATAATATAAATTATTTTTTACAAAAGTATCATTTATAAATGTTAATACAAAATCAAATATCCCAAAAAATATAATATAGTTTGAAGATTTCTTTTGAGCAATTTCCCAATTTTCCTTGTTCTTACTTGATTTTTTAGTTCTAAAACCATATATTCCTGAATCGAACTTTGGAGGAAATACCTTCATAATAATCCCTCCTGAGATAAATACGATTGCTACAATATAAATCATAATAAAACCTCCAATCTATATTATCAACATAAATTATATCTACTACTATCTAATCTTTTTTTGAAATAATTTCTTCCATATACATTGCTTTTGTTGATAAATGTGCATATTTATTATCTACAAATTTGACAATTAAAAATGCCAAAAACATCGTAAATAAACCAATACCAAATCCAATCAAATCAATTCCTTTTAAATTAGGTAGAGCTATATTGACTAATAATATTGAAAGAATAAACATTAAAATAGGAAATCCATATAAGAAAATAGAATATTTTAATACAATATTACTATCCACTCCTATTTTTACATAATCTCCAACTGAAACATCTAATGTCTTTTTCATAACAATATGCATTGTTGGGGTTGGACATCCTCCACAAGTTTTGCAGGTTCCTTTACATCCACTTATTCTTGAAATTAAAACTTTACACTTATCTTCAGGTAAGATTTTTGTTACATATCCTACTTGTTCCATAATATCAAATCCTTTACTACTTCTGATGTAATAATTAGTCCCATAGTTGAAGGAATAAAGCTTATACTTGAAGGGGATGATTTTCTAATTTTATCTGATTCAATTATTTCTCCACTAGAAATTTCATCAGAACAAACACATTTTAATTTTTTTATTCCTAGCTTTTTCAATTCTCTTCTCATTACCCTTGCAAGTGGACAGCATGATGTTTTATATATATCCACTACTTTAAATCTTGTAGGATCCAGTTTATTACCTGCTCCCATTGCACTAATTATATTTATATTATTTTCATAACAATATTTTATCAGATAAATTTTAGAAGTAATAGTATCTATCGCATCAATAACATAATCATAGTATTTCAAATTGAAATTTTCAATATTGTTTTTATCTAGCTTTTTTTTGAATATATTTACTTTTATATCTGGATTGATAAGTTCTATTCTATTCTTCATTTCATCTGCTTTATATTTCCCAATATTATTTGACATTGCATGAATTTGTCTATTTACATTAGTTATGTCAATAGTATCAAAATCTACTAGTGAGATTTCTCCTATTCCACATCTACAAAGCGATTCAACTGCAAAACTTCCTACTCCACCAATTCCAAATACAATAACTTTAGAATTTTTTAAAATTTCAAGTGAATCCTTCCCTATTAGACTTTCAGTTCTTGAATAAATATTATTTTCCAATTTTTAAATTTAACTCCTCAAGTTGTCCTTCTGATACAACACATGGTGCATCTGTTAATAAATCAGATGCTGATTGCGTCTTTGGAAATGCTATTACATCCTTTATATTGTTTGTACCCGCTAACAGCATAATCAATCTATCAAGTCCAAATGCAAGACCGCCATGTGGAGGTGTTCCATATTTTAAAGCCTCAAGTAAAAATCCAAATTTTATTTCAGTTTCCTCTTTAGTAAGTCCTAAAGCTTTAAACATTCTATTTTGTAAATCAGAATTGTTAATTCTAATTGAACCTCCACCTAGTTCATCTCCGTTTATTACAATGTCGTATGCTTTTGCATAAACTTTTTCGGGATTGCTTTCCAAGTATTTAATATCTTCATCTTTCGGATGAGTAAAAGGATGATGTTTTGAAACATATCTTTTTTCTTCTTCGTCATATTCAAAAAGTGGAAAATCTACAATCCAGCATAAGTTATATTCATTAGGATTTAATAAATTCATTTCTTTTGCAATAACACATCTTAAAGCTCCTAGTGAATTTAAAACAATATCATTTTTATCTGCAAGCATTAAAATCAAATCATCATCTTTAGCTTCTACCATTGTTTTTATATTAGAGATAATTTCTTCATTTAAAAACTTTGAAATAGAAGATTTAACTTCTCCATCAGTTATTTTTATCCAGAATAAATTTTTTGCACCATAATCTCTAATTGAGTCAATTAATTTATCAATTTTCTTTCTAGTATATTCCTTTGAATATTTTCCGATTGAAATTGCTCTTACACTCCCACCAGAAGCAATTGCATTTTTAAATAAATCAAATTCAACTTCCTTAACACAATCTGTAATATTTCTAATTTCAAAACCAAAACGCAAATCCGGTTTATCACTTCCATATTTTTCCACTGCATCATCATATTTCATTCTTTTTATAGGTAATTCAATATCAATTCCTTTAATTTCCTTGAACAATTTTTGTAACATTCTTTCATTTACATCAATAACATCTTCAACATCAACAAAACTCATTTCAAGGTCAACCTGAGTAAATTCAGGTTGCCTATTAGCTCTTAAGTCCTCATCTCTAAAGCATTTAACTATTTGAAAATATCTATCCATTCCTGAAATCATTAAAAGTTGTTTCATTATTTGTGGAGATTGTGGAAGCGCATAAAAATTCCCCGGATTTACTCTAGATGGTACGAGATAATCTCTTGCTCCTTCAGGTGTAGGTTTATTAAGATATGGGGTTTCTATTTCCACAAAATTATTTTCAGTGTAAAAATCTCTTATAACCTTACATACTTTAGCTCTTAATTTTAAATTATTTTGTAAACTTTCTTTTCTTAAATCCAAAAATCTATATTTTAATCTTAAACTTTCAGAAACATTGTCGTCATCTTTAATATAAATTGGAGGAGTTTGAGCTGTGTCTAAAACTACTAATTCACTTACTTCAACTTCAATATCTCCAGTAGGTATTTTTGAATTTTTACTTTCTCTTTCACTAACAACTCCTTTAACAGCTAAAACAAATTCAGATCTTATTTCTTTTGCACTATTAAAAACACTTTCTCCTAAAGTATCTCTCACAACGATTTGTGAAATTCCAGTAGTATCTCTTAAGTCCATAAAAATTAACGAACCTAAGTTTCTTTCCTTAGCAACCCATCCCATCAAAATTACTTCTTTACCAATATCTTCTTTTCTTAAATTTCCACACATATGTGTCCTTCTTAAATTTCCCATTTGTGCCATATTTTCCTCCTTATAAAAAAATCCCTGCAAAAATGCAGGGACGAATTAAATCCGCGGTACCACCCTAATTATAGGTATATCTCTTTATAATAATAGCTCCAGATTGTCCCATTTTGTATTAATTAGTAATTTTCACCAAATATTACCTCTCTAAAAATCTTAACAAAACTTTTTTCCTTCATAGCTTAATATATTAATTTCGATAATTATAACAATAAAACAAAAAAAAGTCAACTAATTTTAATAAACAGACTTAATTATATTAAAACACATAAAAAAAGAGCAAATAACACGTTATTAACTTCTTTTTTTATTAATTATTTTTTTATTTCTTCAACAGATGTTTCTTTCTTTTCATCAAGATTATTTTCATTTTCATTTTTAACACAATCTTCTTCATCAATGATATCTTCATCTTCATCATCTGCTTCGTATTCAATTTCATCATCGTCATTGTCAATAAGTTCAACGTCATTTTTATTTTTACTAACTAAATATCCATATCCACCTATTAGAACAAATATACATGCAATGATAGGATATATCCAAAACGATCCTTTGTTAGTCAATTTAGGGTATATCTTTAAAAAGTTTTTAAAAACTTCAAAAAATTTAAAATGATAGCGATTAGCTATATTAATAGATGTTACAATTACCTCCGCTAAAATCATTGATGCACATGAAACTATAATTGATATAACAACTCCCAATTTTGTTAATTTTCTTGAAAATAAAGTATACATAAAAATTGCACAATATAAAGCAACTGCTCCGGACCACGAACTAAATACTTTTAACATAGCCACTCCTACATACAATGCAACCCCCGGTAAACATCCGATAATTGCACCAATCGTTCCAAATAAAATATTTCCTTTTTTCATAATATCTCCTTTTTATTATTTGTATTTAAAATTTTTTAATAATAACTCTTAATATGTCTATTGCTTGTCTTGTTCTCAATAAAACAGAAACAATTGTATAAGTAATAGCTGCGAATATTAAAGCAACTAAAAAGCTTAAATTTGAAGATAACTTAATATTTAGTAAAATAAATATTAATTTTGATATAATTGCCATTGAAATCACAGAAATTAAGACTTTTATACCATTATTAACAATTGCTTTTGACTTTATCTTTCCAATTTGTTTTTCAAGTTTAATATATAAATTTACTGCTCCAAATATAGTTGCAATACTTGAGCCTAATGCAAGACCATTAAGTCCCATAAATCTTGATAAAATAATTGACATGATTACATTTAATACGACCATTTCAACAGAGTTTATAAGTGGTATTCTAGTCATTTTTAGTGCATAAAAAGCATTAGAAAGTACATCTCTAATTCCTAACCCTATAAGTCCTATTGCATAATAAAACAAAACTCCAGAAACCAAAATAACATCATTTTCATCGAATTTTCCTCTTTTAAATATCAAAGTTACTATTTCCTTTGAAAAAATTAGTATTCCTACACAAGCAGGTGTTACTAGATATATAATAGTTGAAAGAGTTTTAGCAATCTGTACTTTAAACTTTTGTTTTGACTCTATAGCTAATTTACTAAGTGTTGGGAAAATAGAAGTAACAATAGATACTACTAAGATTCCCCATACAAATTCATTTAATTTAACTGAATAAGATAGAACAGAAATACCTCTTACAGAAATAAAAGATGCTAAATTTTTATCAATAAGTTGATTTATTTGATTTACAGCAACCCCAAAAATAATTGGAAGTGCTAATACTAACATTCTCTTTACATTTTCATCTTTAAAATTGACAATAAAATTATGTTTATATCCTGTACTTTTAATAGCAGGAATATATGGAATGTATTGAAAAATTGTAGCAATAGCTACACCAATAGGTGCTAACATTGGATTTATTTTATAACTTATTATTAAAAATATTATAATAACAATATTATATATAAATCCTGTAGAACCAGGAACTACAAAATTACCCTTTATATTTAAATATCCTTTAAGTATTGAGTTTAATAGTTGAGCAAACATTCCAAGTATAGTAATTCTAGTAAATGTAACTGATAATTCAAAAATTTCTCCAGAATATCCCATTGCAAATAAAAATACAATTTGTCTTGCAAATATATAAGCTAGAACTGTTGCAATAATAGAAATTATAAAAATTATATTTAAAATATTACTTGTAAACTTTTCAGATGTTTCTTTTCCCTCTCTTTTTTCCAAAGAAGTATAAGTTGGTATAAAATTAATTGAAATACCAGACATAACAAATCCTAAAATTGTATAAGGAACCAAAAGTGAAATTTGAAAAGCTGTTGCTATCTCTCCTGTCCCATAAAAATAAGATAATAATATTTCTCTAAAAAATCCTAATATTTTAGATAAAATATTTATAACCATTAGCAAAAAAGCCGTATAACCCATAGAATTCTCCTATCATAAAAAAGGTCAAAAACATAAGTTTTTGACTTTAGTTTTTATATCTACTTGTTACTTTATCATTAAGTCCATACCATATAAATATTCTTGAAGTTTTATGTAAATGATCCATAAAAACTTTATTTATATGATTATAAAGTTCCTCTAAATCTTTTTTTGTCAAAAATTTTTCTTTCTGTAAAACATAATAATTATTATCTTTAAATTCTAATTTTAATTGTTTTACAATATAATTATTAAGATTAAAAATATAATCTTTAATCACATTTTCAAAAAAATCATTAGTCTTTTCTTCAAATTTTTTATTTAAATTATAATAATCTATAACATTATTTATTAATCTATTTCTAAATCTATAATCTTTAGATGATAATTTTCTCACAATAAGTTTTTGCTTTCTACTAATTTTTAAATTAGGATAATTGACTAAAAAATAATTTTCCACTTCATTAGCAAAAACATTTGATTTTTTTCCATATATATAAGAATCTACAGCTAAAACAATTTCAAGACGATTTATATCGTCATAAACCAATTTTTGTACTGCACTCTTTATATATTCTTTATCAGATCTATTCTTGTAAAAGCTGTCTAAACTCTTTGAGATTTTATTAAAAATTGCTTGTCTAAATCTTACATTAAATCCACGTTGTTCAATTGAGAGTGAGGAAATAAAAATATCAAAAGCAACTGAATCTTTTAAATATAAAAAATTATATTCTAAAGCAATTCTAGTGTCTTTATCTAATAACGCATTCATTTCTTCCCTCCCCCCTTAGTTTAAAAATTAATATATTCACAAAAAAATTTAGTTTTAAGCTATTTACACAAAAAAACTACTATATCATTATTTAAATTTCTTAAAAATTTTTTAAAAACTTCACTATGTTTAGATCCATAACTATTAGAAAGCCTTGTAATATCAACGGCAACTGTATTGAATTCACGTCTTTCAATTTCAAGTAAAATATCAGAAAAAATATCTTCCAAAAATTTTTCATCTTCTTCTTTTTCAATTTTTTGTGGAATTGAACAAAGTACAATATAAGTTGCTTTTAGATTAAACGCCGGAACAACTTTAAATTCTCCTGTTGTTAATGAACTTAATTTACTAAAAACATCGAGTAGTCTATTTCCAGCCTTAGATATTATTTCCATAGTATCATCATTTGAAAAAGAATTATCAACGAAATAAACTATGCAGTCAGATTCAATATCAAAAATATTTTCGCTAACCACTCTAATATCCATAACAAACCTCCAAAAGCTTATAATAAAAATAGTACAATTATTATATATTTTTTTTTAGATTTAGTCAATAATCATAAGCATATAAAATTGATAATTTTATGATTAATATTTTTTAATTATTTTTCAATTAATAAAATGTTATGATATAATAATCGTATATAGTAAAATTATTTACTTTATTACGAATATTTTAATATAATAATCTTTAAATAATTTTAAAAAGGAGATTTTATGAAAAACTCAGGAATAATTGCTGAATACAATCCATTTCATTTAGGTCATAAATATCAAATAGACAGAATAAAAAATGAATTGAATTCCAATATAATTGCAATAATGAGCGGAGATTTTGTTCAGCGTGGTGAATGTTCAATCTTAGACAAATACACAAGGGCTAGAATTGCAGTTAATAATGGAGTTGATCTCGTAATAGAACTTCCATTTTACTACAGTTTGCAAAGTGCTGAAAACTTTGCAAAAGGTGGAATATCTATTCTAAATAAACTAGATATCATAGACTATCTTTGCTTTGGTTTCGAATGTGAGAAAAAAGAGGATATTATAGAAATTGCAAAATTTCAACTTCAATACAAAAATGAAATAGAAGAAATCTTAAGCTATGAAATGAAACTTGGAAAAAGTTATGCAGTTGCATATAAAAATGCTTGTATAGAAATTAACAGAAAATATAAGATTTTAGAAATACAAGATGACTTTTTTATTTCCAATAATATTCTATCAATTGAATATGTCAAAAATATAATACTATCAAAATCTAAAATAACTCCTTTTCCTATAAAAAGAAAAGGAAAAAATTATAATGATGAGGATTATAATTCAAAAGAGCAATTAAGCGCTTCAGCAATAAGAAAAGCAATTTATGAAAATAATTTAGAAAAAATTGAAAATTTTTTAGATAAAATAACTTTTTATGAAATAAAAAATTCAGTAGAAAACAATATTTTACCTAATGAAAAAATTATTTTAGAAATTTTAAAATACAATATTCTAATAAATCAAATAAATCCCAAAAATATTGTAAATTACGAAAATGGAATTTTAAATTTAATTAAGAAAAATATTTATTCAGTAAACTCTATAGAAGAATTAGCAGAGAGAATACAGAGTAAAAGATATAAAAAAGTTAGAATTAAAAGATTTATTTACAATTATCTATTGAATATAAATAATGAAATAAAGGAAATGTATTCTAAAGATATTGAATATATAAATGTTTTAGGCTTTAATAAAAAAGGGCAAGAATTGCTTAAAGAAATTAAAAATAAAACTAATCTAGAAATTGTAACAACAAACAAAAGCACACATAATCTATCGGATTTTCAAAAAAACAAATTTGAAATTGAACAAAATTCAAGAAAACTTTATAAGCTATTCACAAATACCAAAAATGAAACTGAATTTATATCTTTTTTGCATGAATAAATATAATAATAGTTGTCTAGTATAAAATAATACAATCATAAATGTATGATATTTATCTAGTAATTTCCAATAATTAGACATTAAAAATAAGCTGATAAAGACTACTATTGTATTCTTTATCAGCTTTTTGCTAAATAAAATTTAATATTACAGGAATTAAAATTACTGCTAAAATTCCTGAAATTGAAATTGATACTGTAGCAATAGAGCCTTCGATTTCTCCAATTTCCATTGCTTTTGCAGTTCCTAGAACATGACTACATGATCCAAGTGCAACTCCCCTTGCAACTTTATCATCTATTTTAAAAATCTTAAAAATTAATTCACCTACACTATAACCTATAATTCCACAGATAACTATAAATACCATAGAAATTTCCATAATTGCTCCAATTTTCTTTGAAATTTCATAACCTATAGCAGATGTAACAGATTTTGGTAACATAGAAAGCAAAATCTCTTTATTTATTCCAAAAACATTGCATAAAAATATTCCAACAATTGCTCCAACGCTTATTCCAACTAGACATCCAAACAATATTGGAAGAAAATATTTTTTTATAATATCTAAATTTTTATATAATGGTACTGCCAGCACAACAGTTGCAGGTGCAACAAAAAAAGTTAATATATCAGCTCCTTGCTTATAATTTGAATATGGTATATTAAGAACAACAAGAACTAAAATAATTAAAATAGAAGATGTAACCATTGGACTTAAAAATTTTAATCCTAAATTTATTTGAATTTCATACCCTATTACAAATGTTATTATAGTTAAAAAAATACCAAAAAGTGGATTGTTAATTATTAATTCCATTTTTATCTCCTTTTACAAAAATCTTTACAAAAAAAGTTGTAGCAAAAGCCGTGATAATCATAGATACAACTACACTTACAAATAAGATTAAGAAAATTTGTAAAAATTTCCCATTAAAATAATGAAATTTATCTATAACTCCAATAACTAATGGTGTCATAAAAAGTGTAATACTTTCAAGTAAGAATTCTGAAACTTTTTCTATTTTTTTTAAATGAATTACTTTAAAATATAACAAAGTAACTAAGAATAACATTGATAAAATTGTTGCTGGTATTGGAGATTTAAAAATAACCTCTAAAATAGTTCCAAAAAATAAAAAAATTAAAATAACTAAAAATTCATAAATATGTTTAATAAAAATCATCTCCTAAAATAATTTAAGGGTTATCTCTAACCCTTAAATTTCAAATTTATCATATTTCCCATATAATTCATCAAGATAAACCATTGCTACTACTGTTGGCCCTGTATGACATCCAATAACAGCATCTACTCCACTAATTATTACATCACTATTATTAAACTCACTAATCAATAGCTCTTTCAAATCATCTGCCTTATCTTTACAGTCTCCATGAAAAACAACAAGTGTTTGTTTATCTAAAACATCAGATTTACTCCTTATAATATCTATCAATTTTTTCTTAAATGCCTTATGACCTCTAACTTTATCAATAAAATTAAGCTTCCCTTCATCTTTCGAAATATCTAATATAGGACAAATATTCAATAAGTTCCCTATTATGAACTTAGCCTTATTTAACCTTCCACCTCTATAAAGATATGTTAAATCATCAACAGAAAAAATATAATTAATATGTTTTTTATAAAAATCTATATATTTTAATATTTCTTCTATACCTTCATTGTTTTCAATCATTTTAGCAACTTTTATATCAAGAATTCCATATCCAAAGCTAGCTCCTAAACTGTCTATTATGTGAATTTTAGCTTCTGGAAATTCATCTAACAAGTCATTTTTTACCATATTAGCAGTATTATAAGTTCCGGAAAGGCCTGAAGATAAGGAAATATAAATAATTTCATTTTTTTCTAATACTTCTTTTTTAAATGTATCATAAAAATCTTTATATGATACCTGGGATGTTTTATAATTAACTCCTTTAGTCATATTCTCAAATAATTTATATTTATCTATATCATGATTTAAAATATATTCATTTTCTCCATCTGTAACTACCATATTAAAAATTTGGATTTTATATTTTTTTGCAATTTCTACTGGAATATCAGCTCCCATATCAGAAAATAACTTTATCATATCTACCTCCATTTTTAAAAAACTTACCTAGTCTATATAATATACTATTTTGGAATTTTTTGCAAGAAAAAAATAGTTTTAAAATAAAACTATTTTTGAAAATTAGTATTTAATTTGTAATTACCAAATCCACAGGCAAATCAAATTCGTTTTTCGGAACTTTCTCTACAATTTGTTCTTTAAATGCCAAAGCTATAGTATGTCCTTTATAATCTTTTAAATATCTATCATAATATCCTCCACCAAAGCCAATTCTATAATTATTCTTATCAAATCCTACTCCAGGTACTAATATTAAATCAATATCATTTTTTTCAACAATATTTTTTTCAATTTCAGGAGGTGTTTTAATTCCATAATAACCCTCAATTAATTCATTCAAAGAATCTATTTTATAAAAAGTCATCTTTCTAGTTTCTTTTTCGCATATTGGTGAACATACTGTTTTACCCTCTTTTAATAATTTTTCAATTATAGGGTATGTGTTTATTTCTGTTCCAAATGGAATTGTTAATGCTACGCATTTAGCATTTTTAAAATTTTCATTTTCATATAATTTTTTATATAAAATTTCTTCAAATATTTTTCTATCTTCTTCAGATATTTTTTTTAATTTTTCTTGAATTTGTTTTCTTATAATTTTTTTATCCATTAATAATCACTCACTCCCAAAAGTTTGCGAATTTCCCCCACAAAATATAAAGATCCAAATGCTGAAATAACATCTTCTTTATTTGAAATTTCAAAGGCTTTATCAATAGCATCTTGATAACTTTCAAAACTATAAACTTTTTTTTCAGTTAGGACTTCAATTCTCTCCTTTAATTCCAATGCTTCCATTGCTCTTTCTGAATCTGGCCTTACAGTTAGAAAAACATCAAAACATGGAATAATTTTCTTTAGCATTTCATTATAATCTTTATCAGCTAACACTCCAAAAATTGCAATTTTTTTATTATTTTTATAGTAAAAATTCATATTTGAAATAAATTTTTCTATACCGTCAATATTATGTGCTCCATCTAAAATAAAATCTGGATTTTTAGAAACAAGTTCAAATCTACAAGGCCAATCAACTGTTGAAAATCCATTATATATACTTTCATTTGAAATATCAAAACCCATTTTTCTAAGCTCTAAAAGTAGCTCAAGAGAAATTGTAGCATTTTTAACTTGATGTGATCCAAGTAAATTTATTTTTAAGTTTTTAAAATCTTTATAGTCAATAACTTGCCCTGATTTTTTATTTTCCAATACTTTAATTTTAGATAAATCATTTACTATAACTTTAGAATTCTTAGATTTTGCAACTCCTATTATATTATCCATAATTTCAGTATCTTGGGAATATAGAACTAGAGGAACACCATCTTTAATTATTCCTGCTTTTTCAAGAGATATTTCTTTTATAGTATTTCCTAAAAATTGTTGATGATCAAAACTTATAGATGTAATTAATGTAATTAAAGGTTTGTTTATTACATTTGTAGCATCAAGTCTTCCACCTAATCCTACTTCCATAATAGCAAAATCACAATCTTCTCTATAAAAATACAAAAATGCTAAAGCGGTTACAAGTTCAAAATCGGCCGGAAAAACTTCAAGAGTATTTGCAATTTCCCTTACCTCGTTCATTAATTCTATTAATTTATCTTCTGGAATATTTTTATTATTTATTCTAATTCTTTCTTCAAAATTGTAAATAGAAGGAGAAGTAAACATCCCAACTTTATACCCTTGTGAAACTAAAACAGAATTTACAAAAGAAGTGCAGGAACCCTTACCATTGGTTCCTGCAATATGAATAATTTTTAATTTATCTTGTGGATTTCCTAATTTTTCCATAAGATTTTTTATATTTTGTAAACCTAATTTAACTCCACTGCAAACTTCTCCTCTGAGTTTAATCATTGCAGTTTCATAATCCATATTATTTTACCTTTTTTCTAGCGGCAATTAAACATTTTTCTGCTAAAACTGAAGTAGTTATTGATCCAATACCGCCTGGTACTGGATTAATATAACTTGCAATTTCAGAAACTTCATCAAAATGAACATCACCAGTTACCTTTCCATTTTCATCATAATTTGTTCCAACGTCAACTACTATAGCTCCTTCTTTTACAAATTCTTTTGTAACAAAATGAGCTTTCCCAATAGCTGAAACCAAGACATCTGCATTTTTACATACTTCTTTTAAATTTTGAGTTCTACTATGACATACTGTAACTGTTGCATTCTTTGCCAATAATAACATTGCAACAGGTTTGCCGATAACATTACTACGCCCTAATACAACTGCATTTTTACCACTTAAATCTAAATCATAAAATTCTAACATTTTTATAACAGCAGCAGCAGTACAAGGAATGAAACTATCTTCTTTCGGATAGAAAACTTCTCCAATATTATATGGACTTACTCCATCAATATCTTTTTTAGGATTAATTTTCATTCCAACCAAATCATCGTCAATATGTGCAGGTAATGGTCTTAAAAGTAAAAAACCATCAACACTATCATCGTTTCCAATTTTTTCTAGTTCAGAAATAAAATTAGCTTCAGTAATATCTTCTGGATAGTGAAATTGAACACATTCAATTCCTAAAGAAGATAAAACTTTAATTGCTGCGTTTTCATAACCTATAGAATCACTTCTATCTCCAACTCTAATAAAACCACAAGTAGTAACTTTTCCTTTTTCTTTAAGTTCAGCAACTCCTGCTTTAATCTTTTCCTTTAAAGCAATTGCTACTTCTTTACCTTTCATTATTGTTGTCATAATAGTCTCCTTATTTTAAAAATCCATTAAATATTTCTTCAAACGCCTTGTTAGCAAGATTCGTTCCGTCTTTTAATAATTTCATGGATTTTTCATTTATCATCTTAATATTATCTTCATTTTTCATTGAAGAAGTGTTCGCAAAGACACTAAGACTTGCTCCTTTAAGAGCGGATTCTAAAAATACAGCTCCAGTTGCAACATCTCCAATAAGATTTTTGTTTCCAATTCTTATAAGTCTATCTACTAGACAAAGTGCTTCATAAGATTTTTCCATTATTTGTAATGGAATCATAGCAGCATTATAAAGATTTACTTCTAAAGCCTCTCTCTTTAATCTTTTTTCTTCGTCAGTATTTCTTGGCATCTTATAACATTGAGAAAGTGGATAAAAAGCATCCGCGTCTCCTTGAACTAATTCTTTTAAGGAAGTAATTAATTCATTATACTTTTTAATTTGTTCTTTAATCTCTTCTTCAACATCTTTAAATTTTTCATTACCAGTAGTATAAATTGCATCCATATTTAAAAGGGCAACTCCCAAAGCACCTACAAGGGCGGATGCTCCTCCGCCCCCTGGTACTGGTTGTTTATCTGATAATTCTTGAATAAATAAATTTATGGTTTTATCACACATTTTTTGTTCCATAAATTCCTCCTATTAACTAGAATAATCCAACTATCTTTCCGTCATCAGTAATGTCAATATTATTTGCAGCAGGAACTTTTGGTAGTCCAGGCATAGTCATAATATCACCACTATAAGCAACTGCAAATCCTGCACCTGCAGCAATCTTTATATTTTTGATATTTACTTTAAATCCTTCTGGTCTACCAACTTTATTCTTGTCATCAGAGAATGAATATTGCGTTTTTGCCATACAGATAGGAACATTTTTAAAACCTAATTCTTCTATAGTTTTAATTTTCTTTTTAACTCCTGGAGAGAATGTTACACCAGAACCTCCATAAACCTTTTGAACGATTTTATTTAATTTTTCTTCTAAAGAGTCTTCAATATCATATATTTGATTAATTGGTTTGTCATTTTCTGCAAGTCTTACAACTTCATGAGCAAGGTCAACTGCACCTTCTCCACCTTTTGCCCAAACATCTGAAAGAACAACATTAACACCTAATTCCTTACATTTAGTTTCAATCAATTGAATTTCTGCATCAGTATCTAATGGAAATTTGTTAATTGCAACAACACAAGGAATGCCAAATAGATTTTGCATATTTTCAACATGTTTTAGTAAGTTTGGAAGTCCTTTTTCTAAAGCAACTAAATCTTCATTTCCTAATTCTGTCTTAGCAAGTCCACCATGCATCTTTAAAGCTCTTACAGTAGCAACAACTACAACTGCATTAGGATTTAAACCTGCAAATCTACATTTAATATCTAAGAACTTTTCAGCTCCTAAGTCAGCTCCAAAACCAGCTTCAGTAACAACATAATCAGAATATTTCAATGCTAATTTTGTAGCAATTATACTATTACAACCATGAGCTATATTAGCAAAAGGTCCACCATGAATAAATGCAGGAGTATGTTCTAATGTTTGAACAAGATTTGGCTTGATAGCATCCTTTAATAATGCCGCCATTGCACCTTGAGCATTCAAATCTTTTGCTGTTACTGGTTCACCCTTTCTATTGTAAGCAACAATGATTTTTCCTAATTTTTCCTTTAAATCTTTTAAATCATTTGATAGACATAAAATAGCCATTACTTCAGATGCAACTACTATTTCAAATCCATCTTCTCTTGGAACACCATTTGCTTTTCCGTTTAATCCATCTACAATAAAACGAAGTTGTCTATCATTCATATCAACAACTCTTTTTAATGTAATAGTTCTGGAATCGATATCTAATTCATTTCCATGATTAATATGATTATCTAACATAGCAGCTAATAAGTTATTAGCAGCACCAATAGCATTAAAATCTCCAGTAAAGTGTAAATTTATATCTTCCATAGGAACTACTTGTGCGTATCCACCACCTGCAGCACCACCTTTAACTCCAAAAACCGGTCCTAAAGAAGGTTCTCTTAATGCAAGAGATGTTCTTTTTCCTATTTTATTTAGTCCATCACCAAGCCCAACAACAGTAGTAGTTTTACCTTCTCCTGCAGGAGTTGGAGTTATAGCAGTTACTAAAATTAACTTTCCATTTGGTCTTTCGTTATAATCTTTCAATTCATGTATATTCAACTTTGCTTTATAGTTTCCGTAAAGTTCAATAGCTTCTTCCGGAAATCCTAAGTAATCAGCTACTTCTCTGATAGGTTTCATTTTTGCTTCTTGAGCAATTTGCACATCTGTCTTCATAAAAGTCCTCCTTTTTAATTTAAAAAACATTTATTGGGAATCGTTATTCCCTTTATTCAGTATACAATTTATTTAATAATATGTCAATATCTTTTATTCTAAAAAGAATCTTATATCATTGTAAAATAAACTACACACCTATAGAATAAAATACCCTTATAAATAAAAAGCAAAACAGATTTTATTATAAAATTATATAATTGTTAATATCATGATGAACGTTTGTTTATTATTAAAAATATAAAGATTATAGTATAAATTTATAAATATATTATCAATTTTTACAAATAAATATTTTTAATATCAGAAATATAATATAAAAAAAGTTGGACTATAATTTAATAATCCAACTTTTTATAATATTTTTTAATTCTTTTATTTCTTTCTTAACACTTTAGAAACTTCAGCAACAACAAAAGGTAAGAATGCAAGTGGTATAGCAACTGCTAACTCTTTTATTCCTAAAGAAACAGTATCAAAGTATGGTTGTAAGAAAGGTACATATACAACTACTAACATCATAAAGAAAGATAATGCCGTTCCATATACCAATGTTTTATTTGAAAATATTCCAATATGGAATAATGTAAATCTACTACTTCTAACAGAGTAACTTCTTAGTAGTTCTGCTGTTATAAGTGTAAAGAAAGCCACTGTTCTTGCTCCTTCAATATGATTAGGATAATGATGCATTCCATAGAAATATGCACCAAGTGTTGCAACTGTAATTGCTATAGATTGAGAAATTATACTATAAATCATTTCTTTATCTAAAATTGCCTCATTTGGATTTCTTGGTGAAACTTGCATAATATCTTCATCACCTTTTTCAACTCCAAGTGCTAGTGCAGGAAAACTATCTGTGACTAAATTTAACCAGAGTAATTGAATTGGTATAAACGGTACAGGTATATTTAAAAGAATAGATATTAAAACTATTAAAATTTCTCCTACATTACAAGATAATAAGAAAGAAACAAACTTTTTAATATTTGAGTAAATTATACGACCTTCATGAACTGCTGATACTATTGTGGCAAAATTATCATCCGTTAATATTACATCAGAAGTATTTTTTGCAACATCTGTTCCTGTTATTCCCATAGAAACACCAATATCAGCTCTCTTAATTGCAGGAGCATCATTTACCCCATCGCCTGTCATTGCAGCAATATGTCCGTTTTTCTTTAAAGCACTAACTATTTGCACTTTATTTTCAGGACTTACCCTTGCAAAAACTCGTGTAGTTTTGACAACTTCACAAATTTCTTCTTCAGTCATTTTGTTAAGCTCACGACCCATAATAGCCTTTGAATTTTCATCTAAAATTCCTAAATCTTTTGCAATAGCAACTGCAGTTTCTAGATAATCTCCAGTTATCATTATAGGAATTATTCCTGCTTTTTTACATTCTTTGATTGCTTCTTTTGCTTCTGGCCTTGCAGGATCTATCATTCCCATAAGACCAACAAAAACCATATCTCTTTCTATATTTTCTGAAGTTTTATCTTCAGGTAATGAGTCAAATTTTCTATAAGCAAAAGCTAAAACACGAAGTGCTTGTTTAGCAAATTGACTATTTTGTAAAAGAACTTTTTCTTTTAATTCTGAAGTAAATTCTTCTTCTTTTCCATTAATTAAAATATATTTACAATTATCTATTATAATATCAGGTGCACCCTTTGTAGCAGATATAACATTAGATGAAAATACATTTTCATTAAATGTTGTCATCATCTTTCTAGTTGAATCAAATGGTATTTCTGCTACTCTTTTATGATTGTTATTTAATTCATCTTTAGTAATGCCAACTTTTTCTGAAAGAGTAAGCAATGCACCCTCAGTAGGATCTCCTGCTATTCTATACATATTTTCATCTTTAAGTAGTTTTGCATCATTAACAAGAGTTGAAATTTTAGAAATTGAAATAAAATTTTCTATTTCTTTAGCATTAACTTTTTCTCCGTTTAAATATATATCTCCAACAGGTTCATAACCAGTTCCTTCTACATCATAAACTAGATTATTTACAAAAACTTTTTTTACAGTCATTTCATTTTGAGTAAGAGTTCCGGTTTTATCAGAACAAATTACTGTTGTAGTTCCTAATGTTTCAACTGCTAAAAGTTTTTTTACTATAGCATTCTTTTTTACCATTTTTGTCATACCGAGAGATAAAACTATTGTAACTATTGCGGGCAACCCTTCAGGAACCGCTGCAACAGCTAGTGAAATTGCAGTTAAAAGCATAAGTAAAAACTGTTGTTTATACAAAAGCCCAACTATAAATACTACAATACAAACTCCTATTGTTATCAGTCCAAGAGATTTTGAAAGACCAGCTAGCTTCTTTTGTAGTGGAGTGTCTTCATCTTCAAAAGAATCAAGAGTTGTTGCAATTTTACCAATTTCCGTATTTTCTCCAGTAGAAACTACTACTCCTTTTCCTCTACCATAAGCAACAATAGTAGAAGAGTAAGCCATATTTTCTCTATCACCAATCTCAATTTCTCCATCATAAATCTTATCTGAAAATTTTTCAACAGGTACAGATTCACCAGTTAAAGAAGCTTCATCAATCTTTAAAATAAAACTTTCAATTAATCTTAAATCTGCTGGAATAATATCACCTGTTTCAAGCTCTACAATATCTCCAACCACAATTTCTGGAGAAGGAATATGAATTAATTTTCCATCTCTATAAACTTTTGCCATTGGACTAGCCATTTTTTGTAAAGCTTCTATAGCTTTTTCTGCTTTTCCCTCTTGATTAAGTGAAAGAATTGCATTAACAATTACAATAGCTATGATTATAAAAGCATCTGTTATTTCACCAACTATAGCTGACATAATGCAAGCTCCAATTAAAATTAAAATCATAGGGTCTTTAAATTGGTCAATAATTTTTGAAAGAAGTGATTTTTTATTCTTTTCTTTTAACTCATTTCTTCCATTTTTTTCTAAAAGCTCTAAAGCTTTTTTACTTGAAAGTCCATTTTTATCATTGCTTCCAAGTTCATTGATACATTCATCAACACTTTTGTTGTACCAAAACATAATTTATCCTCCTTGAATTAAGGCTTTTTTTGCATAAAAAAAACCTTGTTTAATTAAATTAAACAAAGGTCTTGCTTCCTATTGAAATAGTTAGGTGTTTAGCCGGGATAAACCGTATTGACGACTAAACAAAATTAGCTACTCCCCTTTATTAGTTATATTATACTAAATTTTAAAAAATTTTTCAAGTAATTTTAAATAAAAATAATACTACAACATTTCGCTAATCTTTGCATTGAATGAATATTTAAAACTTTATTTTTTAACATTAACCTCAACATTCTATAATGTTTATATCGAGATATTTCCTAGAAATCTTGCTGTTTCACAAAAAAGGTGTTTTAAAAAATTTTTAAAACACCTAAAAATTTATTTTTTTATAATTCTAACAGCAGTACCTGAGCAAGTAACCATCATCATTCCATTTGATGCTCCAAGCATTTCATAATCCATTTTTAGTCCAACTACAGCATTAGCTCCAATTTCATTAGCTCTTTCAGTAATCTCATCTAAACTATCGTCTCTTGCACCCATCAATTCTTTTTCATAAGAAGATGAACGTCCACCAAATATATCCCTTAGACCTGCTTTAAAATCTTTTAAGAAACTTACTCCAGTAATAACTTCACCGAAGACAACTCCCTTATATTCAACAATTTCATATCCTTCAATATTATTTGTAGTTGTAATAATCATAGAAATATCCTCCTTTTTTTATAATATTAACACACTTGTAAAATGTTATCAATAGTTTTTCTACTAATATATAAATTAATAAAGGATATTCTATTTTGTTTTTATTTTTACTTTTTCTAATACAATATTACCTTTTTTTACATCTAAAAATAATTTTTCATCACTTAAAATTTGATTCTTTAAAATTTCATCTGCAATTTTATTTTCAAGTTCTGATTTAATAATTCTTTCAAGAGGTCTTGCTCCATAAGACTTATCAAAGCCCATATCAGATAATTTTTTTATTATTTTATTACTATATCCAATATTTAACCCAATATTTTTAAGTCTTTTTTTCAGTTTTTCTAGTAAAAGTTCTGTAATTTTCAATATGTCTTTTTCATCTAATTTTGAAAATACAATTATATCATCTACCCTGTTTAAAAATTCAGGCTTAAACATAATTTTTAGTTCAGAATTAACAATTTCTTTAATTCTATCATATTCCTTTTCTTCTTCATCCTTTTTTGAAGAAAATCCTAATGTATTCTTCTTTTCGATTGCAGATGCTCCTACATTAGAAGTCATAATAATTACAGTATTTTTAAAATTTACTGTTTTTCCTTGAGAATCTGTTAATCTTCCATCATCTAGAATTTGAAGAAGCATATTAAATACATCTGGATGTGCTTTTTCAATCTCATCAAACAAAACTACACTATATGGTTTTCTTCTTACCGCTTCAGTTAAATATCCACCTTCTCCATATCCAACATATCCAGGAGGAGATCCAACTAGTTTAGAAACTGTATGTTTTTCCATATATTCACTCATATCAATTCTAATCATATTTTCTTCAGATTCAAATAAAAGATTTGCTAATGATTTTGCAAGATAAGTTTTTCCAACACCTGTAGCTCCAACAAATATAAAACTACCAATAGGTTTACTACCCAAAGATACTCCTGCTCTAGATCTCTTTATAGCATTAGTGACTCTATCAATAGCAGTTCCTTGTCCAATAACTATATTCTTTAAATTATCAGAAAGAGATAGATATTTTTGACTTTCCTTTGCTGTCAATCTATTAACTGGAATTTTACTCCAGTCTGAAACAACTTTTGCAATATCATCATACTTTAAAATTAAATTTTCATTATTTTTCTTATCTTTTTTTATCTCTTTAAGTTTTTTTATATCTTCTAGATTTTGTTCATACTTATTTTTTAATTCTTGAGCTTTTAAAAACTCTTGATGTTCAACAAATTGTTTAATTTCTGATTTTAACTTTATATTTTTTTCTTTCAAATAAATGATATCATCTGGATTTAAATATGATTTAATTCTTAACATAGATCCAGCTTCATCAATTAAGTCAATTGCCTTATCAGGTAGAAATCTATCTGTTAAGTATCTATTAGATAATTCTACAGCAGCTTTTATTGCTTCGTCTGTGATTACTATCCCATGATGTTTTTCATACTTTTCTTTTAAGCCCATTAATATGTTTATAGTTTGACTAACTGTAGGTTCTAAAACTTCTATTGGCTGTAATCTTCTTTCAAGAGCAGAGTCCTTTTCAATATGTTTTCTATATTCATCGATTGTTGTGGCACCAATTAATTGTATTTCTCCTCTAGCTAAAAATGGTTTTAAAATATTAGCAGCATCAATAGATCCTTCACTGCCACCAGTTCCAACAATATTATGAAATTCATCAATAAACACAATTACATTTTTATTTTTCATAATTTCATTTAACGTATCTTTTACTCTTTTTTCAAAGTCTCCACGATACTTACTTCCTGCAAGCATAGCTGGTAAATCTAAACTATAAATTGTTTTATTTTCTAAAAACTCTGGAACATTACCTTCAACAATTCTAAGAGCAAGTCCTTCTACTATAGCTGTTTTCCCAACTCCAGCTTCTCCAATTAGAATTGGATTATTTTTTGTTCTTCTTAGTAAAATCTGCAAGATTCTATCTATTTCTTTATCTCTACCAATAACTTGGTCAATCTTTCCTATTTTTGCTCTTTCATTTAAATTAATGGTATATTTATCTAAAGTTTCTGTCATTACTCCACCATTATCTTCAGTATCTGAAGCAAAATTTATCTTTTCTTTTATATCAGCAGAAATACCTTCAGGACTTATATTTGCATCAATAAGCATTTTATATGCAAGACTTGTTTTTAGTTCCATTAATGAAATTAAAAGATGACAGGGTAAAACTTGAACATTATCAGATTCCATTGCAATATTAACTGCATTATCAACAACTTTCTTTGCATTTTTTGATAATTTACTTGCAACATTTGTAAAATCACCAAAACCCTTTTTATCTATTAAATAACCCTTTAAAGAATTATAATTTGCCCCAGCAGAAACGAGACACTCAGTCTCTCTACTGTTTATCTTCAAGAATGCAAGTAATATATGTTCAGTACCGATATAATCATCTTTTAAATAAAAAGCTTCATTAACAGCATAACGAATAAACTCATCCACACTTCTAATTACATTTTCATACATACAATCACCTCTCCTAAATTAACTTTATAATTATATTTAAAAGTTCTTTATCTCTCTCTTTATCATTTAAAAAAGTTAAACTTCTTATACTCATAAGACATTTATACAGTAAATTTATATCATAATCTACAATAAGTTCTAAACTTTGCAATAATATACAAAGAGAAATAAATTTACTAACTATAAATGGAGTTATATTTTCTCTATTTATCAAAATTTTTTTAAGTTTTTCATATTTTTCCCTATAGTAGTCAGTTTTTATACCTAAAATCTTCCTACGATTATCTATTTCTAAATTTACTATCTCACTAATATATTTATCCATTTTTCTAATTGCTGAAAATTCTTCTGATTTAGGATTGGAAAATTCTGCAATATAAAAATCATCACATAATCCTATTTTTGATAAAGAATAAAAATTTATCCCTATTTTTTTCATTTTCTTTTCTAAAAATTCAGTTGTTTTATAGTATTTCAAAGATGGAATATGTAAAACACTAATCATTTTTAATCCATTACCTATTAAGTTAATGTCTTCAAAAACATATCCAAAATTTGTATTAAATGAAAAATCAAGTTTTTCATCTAAATCAGATTCTAATCCATAAGCAAAATGTCCGCATCTCAGAAAATTTACTCCCGGAAGTTTTCCTGTAAATCTAAGATGTTCTCTAATATTTATATTCATATAAACAAATCCATCATCTCTTGATGCTATATATGAATTTTCTCTAAAAATATCATTTGAATCTATAAAAAGTCCATCATTATAATATTTTATGATTTGTTTTTTTGAATTCACTTTTTCAAATGAAAATCTATCACTATAATACAATTTATAGAATGAAGAACAAATTTTATTATATAAGTTAATTTCGTCATTAAAAGTTAACATATAATTAAAATTATAACCTTTTACATTTCTATAAACATCAACTTGACTTGAAAGGGAAATATATTTTTCAGAAATTTTTCCTAAGAAATTACTCATTAATTTTTCTCCTAAGTTTAAGATTTTTATTTTCTAAATCTTCAATAGTATTTTTTAAAATATCACATTTTAAAAATTCTTCAACCTCTATACAATGGTTCAACTCTCTTTCTAAGTCTGCAATTTTTATTATATTATCAAAATAAATCTTTGTATATTCAGGTACTTTACCTTTATATTTTTTAAAATCGTCTCTTAATAATCTATCGAGAATATCTGAATAAATAAGACTTGGTTTTAATTTCTTTTTTCTTATCAATTTACAAATTGTTTCATAACAACATGGACATACTGTTCGATTTGTAAAAATCATATCCTTTACAGATGTTTTACATCTTCTACATTTAACATTTGAATTAGAAATTTGACCTTTAAAATTAGAAAACAAATCATCTTTTTCACTAGATTTTAAAAATTCAAATAAATTGTCATATTCATTATCTGATATTTCTTTTTCATAACTAATTGTTGCAATTTTCCTAGTCATTTTTCCTCCCAAATGAATATAGAATATTTAGTAATATATTTGCTCTTAAACTATCTTTTGCTTTAGTATCAATACAAAGAGAGTTATCACTTATAGCATGTAATATAATAAATCTTTCTCTTTTTGTAATATATCCTAATTCAAACAATCTGTCTACAATCCTTCTACCTTCATTAAAAGTAATTACATTATTTTCTAAATAATCAAAAACAGAATTAAAAAATACATCTTCATTTGAAAGAGTTGAAATTTTTATATAACCACTTCCTCCTCGATGACTTTCAATATAATATCCATTTGTGGAGGAAAATCTAGTTGTTAAAACATAATTTATTTGAGAAGGTGCACAAGAAAATTTACTTGCTAAATCATTTCTACCTATCTCAATAATTCCATCTTCCGAATTTTCTAACATTTCTTTCAAAAATTTTTCAATAACATCACTAATACCTGCCAAAAGAGCACCTCCTGACCTACTTTGACCTTTATTATAATATACCCAATGATTTTTACTATTTTACATTTTAAAAAAATTTTTAAGTTTCAAAGTATTTTCTATATCAAAAAAAGTTGAGTAAATTTTTAATATTAACTCAACTTTATTATTGTGAAACAACAAGGTTCCCAGGACCCACCCGATGCGAAGCATCGTGGAAAGGTAGGGTTCTTGTTTTAAACTAATCATATTACTAGAGTTTATTATCCAACTGCAGTCATAACCTTTCCAATATAATAAATCCCATAAAGTAATGCTGCAACAAAAAACAATCTAAACATATAAGTTAAACTAGTAGAAAAAAATCTCTTTTCCTCTGCAGTATTTCTATGAAAACTCAAAATAAAAATTATAAACTTAAGTAGAATACTTAATATAAAAATAATAAAACCATATCTAAAAACTATTCCTACTATAAAAAAACCAATTTCATAACTTATCATTCCAAGAGAAAAACCAATAACAAAACTTAAAATTAAAAACAAATCCAACGCTATTGAACACCTAAATAAGAATTTTATTATAGTTTCTTTATCTTTTGTAAAATTATTTAATAAATTATTAATTTTATTATACATACAAATCTCCAATACAGTAATTACAATACTATGGTGATTATAGCATATTACTTTTATATAATCAATTTATTCTTATGATTTTAAAATTTATTAACAAGAAAAGCAATGAAATATTTCATTCATTGCTTTTTATATTCAATATTAAGTTATAAATTTTTAATTAAAAATTATTCAAAATATATCTAACCGTATTCTTTACATTTTCTTTAAATTTAGCAAATCCCTTAAGTTTTTTTGTAGGGAATTCATTTCCATAAAGAATCTCATAAGCTTTCAAAGCTTTATTTACTTTATTAACATAATTCTTCGTTTCAGCTGAAGGTATAGTATATAGACTGACTCCATCACTAGAATATTTTGAGTCTTTCAACCAAGTTTTCACATTTCCTATACCACCATTATAGGCCGCATAAACTGTATCCATATTACTAAAATTTTGCATTAAATATTTTAAATAGTATGTTCCAACTTTAACATTAGTTTCGGGATCATTTAAATCTAAAGAATTAGCATCAACATTTAATAACTTTGCTACATGTTTAGCGGTATCAGGTAAAACTTGCATTAGACCTTTAGCATTAACTTTACTTACTGCATCGCTTTTGAAATTACTTTCAACTCTCATAATGGCTAGAACTACTTTAGGATCTACACCATATTCATTTGAATATTTTTGTATTTCTTCAATATAATTTACTGGATAATTCTGACCACCATAATATACAGCACCTAAAAATAGTGCCTTACATATAATAACTATAGTAACTATGGTTATTAATACTTTTTTCCAAACTTTCATTTTCTTTTTCTTTTTAACTTCATCTTTTTTTTCTTCTTCAACACTTTCTTCAAAAAATTCTTCGTTAGAATTAGCTATTTCACTTTTAACAGAATTAGTATCATCTTCTTTAATATCATCACGTACTGAACTTAAATCTGTTAATTTTGTTTTTTTCATATCTAATGAATCTTGATTATCTAAATTTTCTAAATCAATATTTTCAGTGTTTTGCTCTTGAAAAAATATAGGTTGCTTTTGTTCACCAAATTTTTCGTCAGCATTACTTAAATCTTGATTTTCAGAAATTTCATTATTAGAAACGACATCATCAATTGCTTTAGATTCTAATTCTTCATCAGCTACTTGTCTAAAAGCCCCCGTATCATCATTGTTGTCTTCAAATTCTTCTACTATATTTTCTGGTTCATTTTCTTTTTTATTTTTCTTTAATCTTCCAAAAAACCCCGACTTTTTTTGTTCGTTTATACAACTATTTTTAAAAAATAAATCAAGTTTATTTTTTAAATCTTCAAAATTTCCGTTATTCTCAACAGTTAAAATATCATAGTTTTCATTTTCAAACTCTGATTGAATTTCCATAATTCTATGAGCAATTTCTTCAGTCATTCCTTTTCTTTCCATTAGCCTTTTAAATCTAACTTCATCACTTGCTGTTATATTCCATACTTCATCAATATCAATTAATTTTTCTAATCTATCTATTGATTCATTTAATAGTGGAATTTGTAAAAAAACAACATCTGCATCAGAGTTCTTAGCAATATTAACCATATTTTTTAAAATGACTGGATGAGTTAAAGAATTTAGCTTTTCTCTATTTTCATCACTAAAATAAATTGTTCTTCTTAGCTTTCCTTTTGATATATTACCCTTCTCATTTAAAATGCTATCTCCAAATTCTTTTACTAGAATTTTATAAAGTTCAGCACCTCTTTTATATAACTCTTTAATTTGATCATCTGCATCCAAAACTAAATAATTTTCATTTTTTTCCTTAATAAAATTAGCTAAACTGCTTTTACCACTAGCAGCTTGACCTGTAATAACAATATATTTCTTATTTTGACTCATACCAATTCCTCCCTTCACAAACATCAACTTTCAATGGCAAATCTAATTTATATACATTTTCCATAGAATCCTTTAATATCTTCTTAACAATTTCTTTTTCACTTTCTTCACACTCTATTATAAGCTCATCGTGAATTTGTAAAATTAATTTTGCATTAACATTTTCTGAATTTAATCTTTCATAAACTTTAATCATAGCAAGTTTTATAATATCTGCAGCACTTCCTTGTATAGGAGTATTCAAAGCAATTCTCTCACCAAAACTTCTAATATTAAAATTTTTTGAATTAATTTCTGGAATATATCTCTTCCTGTCCAAAATAGTTGTTACATAGCCATCTTTCTTAGCTTTATTAACTATTTCTTCCATATATTTCTTTATACTAGGATAAGTATTCAGATATCCATCAATATACTGTCTAGCTTCATTTCTTGTAATATTTAAATCTTTTGAAAGACCGTAATCGCTTATTCCATAAACTATTCCAAAATTTACAGCCTTTGCACTTCTCCTTTGATTATCTGTAACCTCATTAATAGGAACACCAAAAACTTCACTTGCGGTTTTATAGTGTATATCTAAATCATTTTTAAAAGAATCAATCATAACAGAATCTTTAGATAAATGTGCTAAAACTCGAAGCTCAATTTGTGAGTAATCCGCATCAATAAATACTTTATTTTTATCTGCTACAAATACCTTTCTAATATTTTTCCCTTCTTCACTTCTTATTGGAATATTTTGTAAATTAGGATCTACTGAACTAAGTCTTCCAGTAGCAGTAATCATTTGTTTAAAAGAAGTTCTAACTCTGCCATCATCCATAATATATTCCAATATACCATCTAGATAAGTTGAAATTAATTTATTCAAAGACCTATACTTTAAAATATAATCTGCAATCTCATGCTTTTTAGATAACTTTTCTAAAACTTCAACATCTGTTGAATATCCTGTTTTTGTCTTTTTTACAACAGGCAATTTCATTTTGTCAAATAAAATTACTCCAAGTTGTTTTGGAGAATTAAGATTAAAGACTTCACCAGCTAATTCATATACCTTTTGTTCATACTCATTTGCAAGTTTAGAATACTCCTCATTTAATTCCTTAATCATACTTTTATCTACTAAAACACCCGTGCTTTCCATATCTGCTAATACTTTTACTAAAGGTTTTTCAACATTTTCGTACAACAAAATCAAATTATTTTCTTTGCATTTTTCAATAAAAATATTGTATAATTTATAAATAGCAAATACATTTTGAGAAATATATTTAAAAATAATATCCTCTTCAAATTCAAAAAAAGTCTTTTTATTCTTTCCTTTTCCTGAAATCTCTTTTAGGTCTAGAATTTCTAAATGCAATAATTCGTTGCTTACTTTTCCAATGTCATAATTTCCTTTATTAGAATCAAATAAATATTCTAAAATCATAACATCTTCATAATTTTTAAATTCTAAATTATTTTTTAATGCAAAATACAATTCTTCCTTTATATCGTAACCAATTATATTTACATCCAAATTACAAAACTTTTCAAAATCAGATAGTTCAAAATCTTTACAAATATAAGCTTTCTTGTTATAGTTTGAATAAATTCCAGTATAAAACTTTTCCCTATAAATATATCCTTTATCAGAGAAAAATTTTATTGATATTGCATCATCATTTTTTATTTTTTCAAAAATTTCTGAAAAATTAATAACCTCAAAATCAATTTTTTGACTTATTTTTACGTCATTTTCTTTCTTTATATCTTTAAAATGCTTGCTTATAATACTCTTAAACTCTAAATTTTCTAATTTTTCAAGATATTCATTAGAAACATCTTTAATTTCAAAATCTTCAATATTTCTTGCAATAGGAACATTCAAAAAAATCTCTCCGAGATGTCGACTCAAATAGGCCTTATCCTTTTCATTCTCAAGATTTTCTTTTAATTTCCCTTTAAGATTATCTAAATTTTCATATAAATTTTCAAGATTACCATATTCTTGGATTAACTTTAAAGCAGTTTTTTCTCCAACTCCTTTAACTCCAGGTATATTATCTGAACTATCCCCTTGAAGAGCTTTAACATCAATTAATTGTTTAGGAGAAAGTCCATATTCTTCAAAAATTGATTCATTATTCATAAGTTTAATTTCACTTATACCTTTTTTAGTTAAATAAACTAAAATATTCTCATCAACCAATTGTAAATAATCTCTATCTCCTGTAAAAATATCTACTTCAAAACCTTCTTTTTGAGCAAGTTTTGCTATAGTTCCTAAGATGTCGTCAGCTTCATATTCATCAAGTTCTAAATAATTTACATTCATAGAAGAAAGCAAATCTTTTAAAATTCCAAATTGGTAAGTTATTTCATTAGGTGCTTTATCACGAGTTCCTTTGTAATCTGCAAATTCATTATGTCTAAAAGTTTTTGACCCTTTATCAAATGCAACAAAAACATGAGTAGGCTTTATTAATTCTAAAGCCTTATAATACATATTTAAAAAGCCATAAACTCCATTAACAAAAACACCATCTTTAGTTGTTAAATTTCTTATTGCATAAAAAGCCCTAAAAATAAGACTTGACCCATCAATTAAAAGTATTTTTTTCATTTTATTCTCCAAAATATATTCTATCATAAAAATTATTAAACTTGTTCTTTTTTTCTATTAATGTTATCGTGTTGAATCTATTATAGCATAATTCCCATAAGATAAATCAATTTTTGTTATTATGCTGAAATTATTATAAGTTTTACCACTTGGCGAACCATATTAATTATAACATAATTCCTGTATTATAGCTAAATTTTGGTTATTATGTTGAAATTATTATAGTTTTACCATATGGTGTAAAACTATATTAATTATAACATAGTTCCTATATTATAACTAAATTTTTGTTATTATGCTGAAATTATTATAGTTTTACCACTCGGCGTAAAACTATACTAATTATAGCATAAAGTTGAGTATTTTAAAAATTTTATTAATATATTGACAGCTTTGTTTTTTTATGATATTGTAGTATTGTAAAGAAGTTAATTTAATGATTTGATTGTTTTATGGAGGTTAATATGAAAAAATTTTTGATACTTTGTACATTGATTTTATCAATGGGATTAGGATACAATAAAGTAATGGCAAATGAACATTTTGAACCAACTCACAAAAACACTAAATCCGGAAAAGAATATGGAATTAAAGAAGAATATAGAGTTAGAGAACTAGAAAATGGAAAATTAGAAATTGAATTTAAAAAAGGTTTTTTTACGATTGTAGATAAAGATGAAATTTCTAGGATTTGTGATTTGGATGCTACTGAAGATATGACATCTACTAATTCATTTGATATTAACAAGTTCAATACAGGAATAATAGTAAAATTTAAAACTATAAAGGTTTATGGAAATTCATCTAATTTCCCATATAATAAGTATTATGACGAATATGATAATGATACAAATTGTTGGTATGGAAATAACTTAACACTAAAAGAAATAGTATGTAAAGATGAAAATACTTATGTAGCTATTTATGGTGAAATATTAGTTATAACATGTAAATAAATATATTTATTTTTTAAAAAGAGAAGTTTTTCTTCTCTTTTTTAGTCTCTACGATAAAAATTTGGCATATATATTAATTTTATGATATAATTACAATGATTATATTATTTTGAATGGAGTTATTATGTTTAAGTTTGATTTTAATGATAAAAAATACAAAAATATACATTTCATCGGTATTGGTGGAATTAGTATGAGTGGAATTGCTAAACTACTTTTAAAAAAGGGATATAATATTTCTGGAAGTGACAGAAATACTTCTAAAGAAATTCAAATATTAGAACAAAATGGCGCAAAAATATTTATAGGTCAAAAAAAGGAAAATATTGAAAATCCTGATTTAATTGTATATACAGATGCAATTTTACCGGATAATGAAGAATTAATAAAAGCAAAATCTATTGGAGTTCCTTGTGTAACAAGAGGACAGTTTTTAGGTGCATTGATGAGAAATTATACTCATTCTATTGCAATTTCGGGTTCACACGGAAAGAGTACAACTACGAGTATGATTTCAAAAATTTTAATTAATTCCCCATTTGACCCATCAATTTTAATTGGTGGAAATTTAGATGAAATTGACGGAAATGTTCTATGTGGAAACGAAGATTATCTTGTAACAGAAGCCTGTGAATTTAAGGCAAATATTCTTCATTATTATCCTAGTATGGCTATTATTTTAAATATAGATGAAGATCATTTAGATTTCTATAAAAACTTGGATCATATTGTAGATACTTTTATAGGATATATGAAAAATTTGGATGAAAATTCAAAAGCTATCATTAATATTGATGATCCAAACTGTCTTCCACTATTAGAACATATCAAAGGAGAAACTATTACATTTGGTATAAATAATGAAAATGCTACTTATAACATTACAAATATAAGTTTTGATAAAGTCGGACATCCTTGTTTTGATATTGAAAATGAAAAATTCGGAAAACATCATTTTTGTTTAAATATAATAGGCAGACATAATATTTACAATGCAGCTGCTGCGATTATAGCAACTTATGAAACAGGAATAGATGTTGAATATATTAAGAATGCTATTTCAAAATATAAAAATTTACACAGAAGAATGGAAGTTTATGGAGTAATAGGTAATGGTAAAAAAGCTACTATTCTAACTGATTATGGACATCATCCAAGAGAAATTAAAAGTTGTCTAAGTTCAATTGCTGAACATAAAGAAGGCAGACTTGTGTGTATTTTCCAACCACATACTTATTCAAGAACAAAAGCTTTATTAAATGACTTTGCAAAATGTTTTGATGATTGTGATGAAGTTATTGTTACTGAGATTTATGCTGCAAGAGAAAAATTCGATCCTACTATTCATTCAATAGATTTAGTTGAAAAACTAAATAAAAATGGAGTAAATGCTATATACCTAAAAACATTTGAAGAAGCAAGAGATTATATATTCGAAACATTTAAAGATAAAGATACTATAATTACAACAGGATGTGGAAATCCACATGAACTTGCAAAAATGATTGTAGAAGATTATAAATAATTAAAAGAAAAAGACAGAAAATATAAAATTTTCTGTCTTTTTTATTATTTTTAATATTTCTTATATTTTGTTAATATATTATGATTTTTCATAGCGACTTGAACTATTTTTGAAAGTGCATAATAATTTACTCTGTTAGGATAAAAACACGCTGGGTGGTAATAATCAATTATTAACTTATCTTTCCAGATTGCAAATAATGGAGAATTTTTATAATCATAAATTATATCTTCATCTTTTAAAACTTCCATTAGATATCTGAATGTATATCCACATAATATAATATCAGGATTAATTAAAAGAATTTCTTCCTTTAACTCATCTAAATCTTCATTTAGAAATTTTTCAAGATTTTTTTCTTCTGAATGAGAGTTACCGTTACTTTTTTTTATATTACATACAGCAATCTTATCAATGTTTTCTCTATAATTATTTTCATCCAAATACGAAATATCACCTAAAAAAGCATTATGTATGGCTTGTGTCCAGATAGAAACTTTTTTCCACATAGACCAAGGTTCTTTATTTTTAAGTTCTTTAACTAAATCTGGTAAGTCATACTTTCCTTCGTAAGTATATGCCTCTTTTAAAAAATAACATATTTTAGGACAATCCATATTATACCATATATCAGGATTAACTATTCCGTCCCTTATAAAATATTTATATCCATTAGAAAAGTGTTTTTCTTCCCATTTTTTAAATAAATTGTCTATCGATTTTGAATATATAGTAATTTCATTCATATTTCCACCATAATTTTGTATTTCAAAATTTAATCAATAAAAACTTTAAAATCCGGAAAATGATCTACTACCTTTAGTTTTACATCTCCAAATCTTTCTACAATTTCTACTTTAATAACTTTACTTGAAAAACTATTCCTATCTTCAATCGAAATCTTAAAATCAGGATTATAATCAACTATTTGTACTTTAAATATCTGCACCATATTTTACTCTTTTAAAAGTTGGTTTTTTTCCTTTAAATAATAAAAAATCATTTTTGCTAAATTTTGCCATCTTTAATCCTCCTATTTTACCAAATATAAAAGCATTATTATATATTGTCAAGTTTTTTATTAATTTTCACAAAATTATATTAATATTAACTAGTATATTATAAAAATAATTAATAATAATTAAAATGGAATTTCTCCTATTAATTATAATTTCATTCCTTAAAGTAATATACTTTACTATTATTGTTTTTGAAATTATCTCATTAAATCTATTTTTTGTCTTATCTTGGTAAAAAACCAACTTTTTTATAAACTTTTCTAAGTGTTTTAGTTGCATAATAGGATGCTTTATCTGCTCCTTCTTTCATAACTTTTTCAAGATATGCCTTATCTGAAATAAATTCTTTGTAGTTATCTCTTAGCGGTTTTAAACTGTCTGCAATTAATTGTCCTAAATCTTCTTTAAACACCGAATAATTTTCAGTTTTATATTTTGCCACAATTTCATCACTTGTTTTTCCACTAAAAGCAATATACATATTTATTAAGTTTTTTAGTCCTTTTTGTTCATCATTATAATCGAAATTTCCAAGGCTATCAGTTACAGATTTTTTAATTTTTCTCTTGATAGTTTCTTCATCATCAAGAAGTAGTATAAATGAATTAACATCTTCATCAGATTTGCTCATCTTCTTTTCAGGATTTTTAAGACTCATAATTTTACCAGTTTCTTTTCCAATTATTCCTTCAGGAACTACAAAAGTATCTGAATATTTATTGTTAAATCTTTCAGCTAAGTCTCTTGCAAGCTCTAAATGTTGTTTTTGATCAACACCAACAGGAACTAAATCTGTTTGATATAGTAAAATATCTGCAGCCATTAAAACGGGATAAGTAAATAAACCTGCATTTAGATTTTCTTCAGATTTTTGTGATTTTTCTTTAAATTGAGTCATTCTATTAAGCTGTCCCATATAACTCATACAACTTAAAACCCAAGATAATTCAGCATGTTGAGGTACATGTGACTGAACAAAAAGAGTAGATTTATCAGGTTCTAATCCTGATGCTAAAAATATAGCCATTAAGTCCAATGTTCTTTCTCTAAGTAATTTAGGCTCTTGTGGTACAGTTATAGAATGTAAATCTGCAACATTAAAAAAACATTCATATTGATCTTGTAAACTCTTAAAATTTCTTATAGAACCTAAATAATTTCCTATTGTTAGTTGACCTGAAGGCTGTAATGCACTATAAACTATTTTTCCCATATTCAAATCCTCCAATCATAAGATTTTAATAAAAAAGGTCAATCCTAATCTAATTAGAATATTGACCTATTTCTGTTATTTATTTTTCTTCTTTTTCTTTATCTTTTTTAGGCTTTTCAAGTAAGGCTTTTCTTGACAATTTAATCTTTCCTTGATTGTCAATTTCTATTACTTTAACTTCAACTACATCTCCAACTTTAAATAAATCTTCAACTTTATTTAATCTTTCGTGAGTCATATTTGAGATATGAAGTAAGCCTTCCTTACCTTTAATAAGTTCAACGAATGCTCCAAAATTTGTGATTGTCGTAATTACACCACTGTAAATTTCTCCAACCTCAATTTCTTTAACAATTTCATTAATCATTTCTTTTGCTCTTTCACCATTTTCTCTTGAATCAGCTGTAATTGCAATGCGTCCGTCATCAAAAGTATCAATCTTAACTCCTGTTTCATCAATAATCTTATTGATAACTTTTCCACCCGGTCCAATTACTTCTCTAATTTTTTCTGGTAAAATTTGCATAGTAAATATCTTTGGAGCATATTTTGACATTTCTTCACTTGGAGTTGCTATACAGTCATTCATAATTGATAAAATGTGAAGTCTTGCTCTTTTTGCTTTTTCTAGTGCGGTTGCCAAAATTTCTCTACTAATACCATCAATTTTAATATCCATTTGTAAAGCTGTGATTCCATTTTTAGTACCAGCAACTTTAAAGTCCATATCTCCAAAATGATCTTCTAAACCTTGAATATCGGTTAAAATGGCAATTTTATTAGTTTTTTCATCTTTTATTAGTCCCATTGCGATACCTGCAACAGAATCTTTAATAGGAACACCTGCATCCAATAATGAAAGTGTTGAGCCACAAATACTTGCTTGTGAACTTGATCCATTTGAAGATAAAACTTCTGAAACTAATCTCATTGTATATGGAAACTCTTCCTCACTTGGTAAAACAGGAACTAAAGCTCTTTCAGCTAAAGCACCATGACCAATTTCACGTCTTCCCGGACTTCTTAAAGGTCTAACATCTCCAACACTAAATGGAGGGAAATTGTATTGATGCATATATCTCTTATCATCTTCATCAATAACTCCATCTAAAACTTGAACTTCTCCAGGAGCTCCCAAAGTTGTTAAAGTTAAAACTTGAGTTTGTCCTCTAGTAAATAACCCTGAACCATGAGTTCTTGGTAAAAGTCCTCTTTCACAAGAAATTTTTCTAACTTCATCAAGTTCTCTATCATCCGGTCTAATTCCTTCTTCTATTATTAATCTTCTAACTTCATCAACGATTACTGATTCTATAGCAGAATTAATTTCTCCCTTTTTATCTTCATAATCAGGTAAAAACTTTTCGAAAATTTCTTTTGTAATATTGTCTAAATTTTCTTCTCTTTCCATTTTATTTGGAGTTCTAAGAGCAGAAATAATTTGCTCTTTACCAAATTCAATAATTGCATTGAATAAATCTTCATCTCTTTGTTTTATAATAACTTCAGATTTTTCTTTACCTATTTCTTCTCTAATTGTTTCGATAAAATTACAAATTGATTTAATTTCTTCATGTGCGAAAAGAATTGCATTTAAAACTTCTTCTTCACTTAAAATATCAGCTCCGGCTTCAACCATCATAATAGCATCTTTTGTTCCTGATACTGTAATATTAAGTCTTGATTTTTCTCTTTGTGCAATTGTCGGGTTTATAATATATTCCCCATCAACATATCCAACATTAACAGAGCCTGTAGGTCCGTTAAAAGGAATATCTGAAATTGTAAGTGCAATAGAAGAACCTATCATTGCAAGTATATCAGGTTGATTATCTTGTTCAACTGATAATGCTGTTGCAATAACTTGAACATCATTTCTATATCCTTCTGGAAAAAGTGGACGTAACGGTCTGTCTATAAGTCTAGATGTCAATATTGATTTTTCACTTGGACGTCCTTCTCTTTTAATAAATCCACCAGGAATTTTTCCTACTGAATAAAGTTTTTCTTCAAAATCACAGCTTAATGGAAAAAAGTCAACTCCTTCTCTAGGTTCTTTAGAAGCACAAGCATTTACTAATACAACAGTTTCTCCACATTGTACAAGACAAGATCCGTTTGCTTGTTCTGCAACCTTTCCTATTGTTACTTTAAGTTCTCTTCCACTTAAGTCATATATAAATTCTCTAACCATTTAATCCTCCTATGGTCTTCTAAAAATAAAGAGCGAATAAATCGCCCTTTAATAATTATCCTCTTATTTGTAATTTACTAGTTAATTCACGGTATCTTTCGATATCAACATTACTAAGATATTTTAAAAGACCTTTTCTTTGTCCGATTAATTTGAATAAACCTCTTCTTGTAGCATGGTCTTTTTTATGTTCTTTTAAGTGTTCAGTTAAATATTTAATTCTGAAACTTAATAATGCAATTTGAACTTCTGGAGAACCTGTATCTCCTTCACTTCTTTTAAATTCATCAATAATTCTTAATTTGTCTTCTTTAGTTATCATTATAACTACCTCCTAAAATATAATTCACCGTAGCAATGTAAAGGTCGGAGTTTCCATAAACATAGCAACAGTACTTGATAAGTATAACATAAAACACAACAAAAGTAAACTATTTTTAAAAAATTTTACCGGTTATCATCGAATTTTTATGTTATCGTATATTATAAATTTACAATTATTATTAATTCTTAACTTGTTTTGCCCACTCATCTTTTAAAATTCCATACTTCATTGAATCATAAAATATATTATTATGGTATCTAACTTTTCTAATTTTTCCTTCGAGTGTCATCCCAATTTTCAAGCTACATTTCATCATTCCGATATTTCCGCTCCAAGTCGTCAAACCTATATGCTCTAAATTTTCTTCAGTATTAAAGATTTCATCTATCCATAATGAAAGTGCCTTTGAGCCAATACCTTTACTCCAAAAATTTTCATCAAAAATTACAATTCCTATTTCAAGCCATCTAGTTTTTTCGTTTTCCCAATATTTTGAAACTATTCCTACTAGAATATCGTTAAAATAAATTCCTTTTACTCTTTCTTCCAAAAAGAATTCTATTTCGCTTGATAGAATAAATTCATCATAAGTTTTAAATTCAAAATCATCAAAATATGGAGCATCATATTCTTTCCATTTAGGTGTTTTACTTGAATATTCTATATCATATAATCGTCTTAATTCATCTCTTTGAATTCTTTTTAGTTCAATCATAAATTTCTCCTGAATTTATTCATCAGATAATTTTTTCCTCATTATATCCCAAGGCTTTACTTCAAATGGTAAAGGCATTTTTATAATTTGTTTTGCTCTTGGAGCAACATCTATTTCTTCGCCTTTATCATCATACATTTTTTCTATTTTAAAAGTTTCAAAACCATCTCTAGGTCCGAAAATTTCAACTTCATCTCCAACAAAAATTCTATTTCTCTGTTCTATTGTTGCGATTTTCGTTTTCTTATCGTAATCTAAAACAAGTCCAACAAAATCATAAGTCCTTATATATGAGCTTGAATTGTAAAGTTGATCATTTTCATCAGGTTTTTTATAATAAAATCCTTTTGTAAAATCTCTATGACTTGCTTTTTTAATCTCAAGTAAAAGTCTTTCTGCCATTTCTTTTGTATAAGTTCCGTTATTTATTGCATCAAGTGCAATCCTATAACTCCTTATAACAGTTGCAACATAGTATTGAGTTTTTACTCTTCCTTCAATTTTTAAACTATGAACTCCTGCTTTGATAACATCTTCAAGAGAATCCAACATACATAAATCTTTACTATTATATATAAAAGTTCCTTGTTCTGTTTCTTCAATAGGATAATACTCTCCTGGTCTTCTCTCTTCAACTAAATTATATTTCCATCTACAAGCATGAGCACAATCTCCCTTGTTTGCATCTCTTCCACACATATAGTTGCTCAATAAGCATCTTCCTGAATATGAAATACACATTGCACCATGGACAAAAGCTTCAATATCAACTTCAGGTACTTCCTTATGTATTAAATTAATTTCTTCTAAAGATAATTCTCTTGCCATTACAATTCGTTTAATACCTAAATCATACCAAAATTTTACAGTTCTATAATTTGTAACACTCGCCTGTGTGCTCATATGTACTTCAATATCTTTACTTACAGAACGAACAGCAGTGTATATTCCAGCATCTGCAACGATTAATGCATCTACCCCTATATTAACTAGGACTCTTACATATTCTTCAAGACCTATTAAATCATCATTATGGGGAATAATATTCATTGTTATATATATTTTTTTACCTTTTTCATGAACAAAATCAGTAGCTTCTTTTAGTTGTTCAACTGTAAAATTCTTAGATGCTTTTCTTAAACCGAATGATTCACCTGCAAGATAAACTGCGTCTGCCCCATAGATAATTGCCATTTTTAATTTCTCTATATCCCCTGCGGGGGCTAATAATTCAACTTCTTTCATTAATTATTTTCTCCTTTAACTATTAAATAGGAATCCAAGAAAATCGGATTCCCATTTATATTTAGTCTATTTTTTATAACATATAGCCATACCATCGTCTATTGGTATTATAGTAGTTGAAAATTTATCACTATTCGTTATGATTTTCAAAAATTCTTTCAATCTTTTAACTATTGTATTTTTTCTTCTTATATTATTTTTCTCTTTTGCAACAAGACCTCTAAATAAAATATTATCAGAAACTAATATTCCCTCATGATTTAATCTTTCAATGGATTTTTCAAAAAAACTTATATACTGTCCCTTTGCTGCATCCATAAAAATCATATCATATTCGTCTGTAATAAAATCTAAAGCATCATTTGCGTCGGCATATATGAGATCAATATTCTTTTCACAACCTGCTCTTTTTATAAACTCTTTAGCTTTTAAAAAATTTTTCTCATCAATCTCAATAGTTGTAATAATAGAATCAGGATAAGCTCTATTCATAATTATAGATGAATAGCCAATTGCTGTTCCAATCTCTAATATTCTTTTTGGCTTTTTTAACATTACCAAAAATTCTAAAAATCTGGCAACTTCTACTTCTATAATTGGTACTTTATTTATGCTAGCATATTCTTCCATTTCAATTAATATAGACTCTTTACTTTGCTCTAAACTCCTGATATATTCAGAAACATAATTTGCAACAATTTCCATTATTCCGCTATTGTTTCTTCTAACATTTTTACAATATCATTCATTATAGTTGAAATTCTAACTTCAGCAGCCATAAATTCTGATATTTCAGAATTGCTCATCAAAATAGAATTCAATTCATTTAATTGCTTTTCTTTTTCAGCAACATCTTCTCCATTTTGTTTTGCAATTTGATAATCATATAATTTCTTATGAAAATCATCTATAATTTTTTTATTTTCAGGATTTTCATCAATCTTTTTCTTTAATTTCTTAAATTCTTTAACTTCATCACAATTTTTAAAATCATTTGAAAAAGTTAAAATACTATTATATATATTCATAAAACCTCCTAAAGTTCAGTAATTATAGGAATAATCATTGGTCCTCTTTTTATTTCATGATAAATATAAGAATTTAAATCTTTTCTAATATTATATCTGATAGTTCCAATATCTGTTATAGAATCATCATTACAAATACTTAAAGTATTTTCAACAACTTTTCTCATTTCAGATACAAGATCTAAATTTTCCTTTACATAGATAAATCCTCTTGAAACTATTTCAGGTCCTGAAATTATTTCTTTAGTAGATTTTTCTAGAACTACCATAACAATTATAATACCATCTTCAGATAGATGCTTTCTATCTCTTAGAACTGCACTACCTACATCTCCTACTCCAAGTCCGTCAACTAGTATATTTCCAGACTCAACTGTTCCTGATATAAATCCTTCTTGTTTATAATTAAATTCAAAAACAGTTCCATTTCGTCCTATTAAAATATTATCTTTTGACATTCCCATTTCAACAGCTAATTTAGCATGAGTTTTTAGATGCCTTGATTCTCCATGAACTGGAATAAAGTACTTTGGTTTAACTAAAGTATGAATTAACTTCAATTCTTCCTGACAAGCATGGCCTGAAACATGAACCTCTGCTAGAGAAGAATGAATTACTTTAACTCCCATTTCAACAAGACGATTTACAAGGCCAAAAAAGATTTTTTCATTTCCTGGAATAGGGGAAGCTGAAATTATTACAGTATCATTTTCTGTTAATACTAGTTTTCTATGTTCACCGTAAGCCATTCTATTTAATGCACTCATAGGCTCGCCTTGACTTCCAGTCATTAAAAGTACAATTTCAGATTCATCATACTTATTAATATCCTTTAAATCAATAAGAGTTCCTTTTTCTATCTCTAATTTATTAAGTTCAGTTGCAACTTTAATAACATTAACCATTGAACGACCTGACACCGCAACTTTTCTTTTAAATTTCTCTGCAGCTTTTATAATTTGTTGAACTCGATGTAAATTAGAAGCAAATGTTGCAACTATAATTCTTCCATGAGCCTTATTAAAAAGTTCTATAAAAGTTTCCCCTACTGAACTTTCGCTCATAGTATATCCTGGTCTTTCAACATTAGTACTATCTGCACATAGAAGCATGACTCCATCCATTCCCCATTGAGCTATACGATGTAAATCCATCTTATCTCCATCAATAGGCGTATAATCAATTTTGAAGTCTCCGGTAAAAATAATATTTCCGACTGGTGTTTTTATTCCAAAACTTACACTATCAGGAATACTATGACAAGCTCTTATAAATTCAACAGAAAAATGTTTAGTTTTTATCGTTTCACCTGCATTAACCAAATGCAAATTTTCTTTACTAAGATTATGTTCTTGTAATTTATTTTCAACAAGGCCTAAAGTTAATTTAGTTCCATAAACAGGTACATTTATTTTCTTCAATATATATGGGACTGATCCAATGTGATCTTCGTGTCCATGTGTCAAAAAAAGAGCTTTTACCCTATCAATATTTTTCATTAAATAGGTAATATCTGGAATTACAATATCTATTCCTGGCATATCGTCATCTGGAAAAGTCATCCCACAATCCAAGATGATAATTTCATCATCATATTCCAAAATAGACATATTTTTACCTATTTCACCAACTCCGCCTAAGGGTATCATCTTTAAAGTTTTCTTTTTGTTTTTTTGCACCACAATAATCCCCTACTTCTTTTCAAGATTTAAACAATCTGAACACTTTCCATAGAATTTTAAATCGTGGTTCATAATTTTAAATTTATACTTTTCTTCAATAATTTGTTCTAAAGTTTCTAAATAATCTTCTTCAACTTCAATTATTTTTCCACAATCTTTACACAAGAGATGATGATGTTGATGTTTGTCATCTTCTCTTATAATTTCATATCTATATCTTTTATCATCAAAATCCAATTTATGAACTATATTCATCTTATCAAAAATAACAAGTGTACGATAAACTGTAGCAATTCCTAAATCTTTATCATATTTGCTAGCTATTTCATGTAACTCTTCTGGACTTAAATGATTACCTTTGTTTTCATTAAGGACATTAAAAACAATTTCTCTTTGCTTAGTAATCTTGTAGTTGTTTTCAACTAACAACTTCTTCATTTCTTTTACTTCCATAACTATTCTCCTTTTCTAAATTTTTTCTTTTTCTGACTTTAATTCCTCATAAACTTCAATCGCATCGGAAAGTTCTTCATCATCAATACCTTCTAAATTAATATTTCCATCCTTATCATATATAATTCTTAAAATATATGTACTAATATCATCATTTGAATTTAAAACCGCATATTCACAATCATTCATACCAAAAGTATCAATTAATTCAAAAATAATTTTTTTTCCATTTTCATCAAAAGCTTCAAAACGCTCCAAAATATCACTCCTATTTTTTATCCAAATATGATTGTAAAATATATGTAGCAGCTACTTTGTCTATTACTTTTTTTCGCTTCTTTCTACTCATATTTCCTTCAATCAAAATTCTTTCTGCACTTACAGTTGTGAGTCTTTCATCTTGCATAATAATTTCTATATTAAAAGAATTTTCTTTTAAAAATTCTTTTAAAGATTCGACAAAAGATAGAACCTTCTCTCCCTGTGGACCAATAGTATTATTCATATTTTTAGGAAGTCCAATAATAATTTTAATAATATTTTGTTTAATTATTATATCTTTTAAAATATCAAAATCTTTTTCAATACTTTCTCTAAAAATTGTACTATGTCCTTCTGCCATAATAAACAAAGGATCACTAATAGCAACACCAATTGTTCTATCACCCACATCTAAAGCCATATATCTATTCATAAATACCCCTTTTTTTCATTATGTAAAAGCCCCGGCAAAAAATTTTTGCCGGGAATAGTATTAATCTTTTATATAATTTTCAAGAAATTCTTCAAGTATCTCATCTCTACTAACTTGTCTAATTAAACCTCTAGCATTATTATAACTAGTAATATAAGTAGGATCCCCTGAAAGAATATATCCTATAATTTGATTTTTTGGATTATATCCCTTACTTTCTAGTGCACAATACACTATTTTTATAATTTCTCTAATACTTTTCTTATCAGTTGGTATTTCAATTCTCATTGTTTCATTGAATTCGTTTGACATATAATCCCTCCTATTTTAAAATTGAGATTTTAAAATCTCCTCAGCTTGTTCTAAAGCAAAATCAACTTTACTTAAGTCTTTACCTCCTGCTGATGCGATATCTGGTCTACCGCCACCGTTACCGCCAACAAGTTTAGCGACTTCTTTAACAATATTTCCAGCATTAATTTTTCTTGCATTCAAATCTTTACTTACTCCAACTGTAAAAGTAAGTTTTCCTTGATAAACATTAGCAAACACTATTACACTTGTACCCAATTTATCTCTTAATTTATCAATTAAATCTCTTAAGTCATTTTGATTTTCAAATTCTACTTTTTTAGCTATAAAAGAAATACCTTCTATATCTTTCTTTTCAGCAATAAAAGCATCTAAACTATTCAAAGTCATTTGAGATTTAATTTCTTTAAGTTCTTTTTCTAATGACTTTATGTCATCAGTAAGAGAAGCCACTTTAGAAACTAACTCCGACTTTTTACACTTTAACACATTTGAAACTTCTTCGATTTGATTTTCAGTCTTCTTTAGGTACTCGTAAACACTTCTTCCTGTAATAGCTTCAATTCTTCTAACTCCTGCCGCAACACTTGATTCTGAAATTATTTTAAACATCTGAATTTCACTAACATTTTTTACATGAGTACCACCACAAAGTTCTATTGACCAACCACCAAATGAGACTACTCTTACTACATCCTTATATTTGTCTTCAAATAGTCCAATAGCTCCCATTTTTGATGATTCTTCTAATGACATTTCTTCTACAATTGTATTAAGATTTAAAGCTATCTTATCATTTACAATCTGCTCTACTCTTTTTAAATCTTCAGTACTTATAGCTTCAAAATGAGTAATATCAAATCTTAGTTTATTTGCATCTACTAAAGAACCTGCTTGATTAATATGATTACCTAAAACTTCAATTAAGGCTTGATGTAAAAGATGTGTTGCAGAATGGTTTTTCATAATATCACGTCTATTATTTACATCAATTCTAAATGTTAATTCATCATTTAACTTAACACTTCCCTCAATAACTTCTACACTATGGAAAATTCCATTATTTTTGTTTTTCTTAGTATCTAAAACCTTAAGTTTACAATGCTTACCTTCTATAATTCCGACATCTCCTACTTGTCCACCACCTTCTCCATAGAAAACAGTTTTATCAGATACTAAAAGTGCCTTATCTCCTTGATTTAAAATTGAAACTTCTGCTTCATCTTTAAATAATTTTATTACTTTTCCAACACATTCATTTTCAATATAACCCAAAAATTCTGTTTCTTTTAATGCTTTTAAATAATCAGTATTCTTTTCACTCCAACCTGCTGATGAAATATTTCTACCTTCTCTAGCTCTAATCTTTTGGTCTTGCATATTTTTATTAAAAGCCTCTTCATCAACTTCCATTTTTTCTTCTTCTAAAATTTCTTTTGTCAAATCTAAAGGAAATCCATAAGTATCATACAATTTAAATGCTTTCTCTCCAGATAGAATCTTTGAATTTTTTGATTTTTCATCTTCTATATAAGAATTTAAAATACCTAAACCTTGTTCTATTGTTTCTTGAAATTTAGATTCTTCAGCATTTAAAATCTTAAAAATTCTTTCACTATCTTCCAATAATTCAGGATACTCCGTATTATATGCTTCCATAACAACTTTTGAAACATCTACTAAGAAATTATCCTTAATTCCCAACAATTTGCCATGTCTTGCTGCACGTCTTATTAGTCTTCTTAAAACATAACCTCTTTGTTCATTACTAGGAATTACACCATCATATATTAAAAATGTCATAGCCCTAGCATGATCGGCTATTACTCTTATAGAAATATCAGAAATTTCATTTGATTTATATTGAACACCTGATATCTCTTCTATTTTCTTAATTATAGTATCTACTAAGCCTATTTCAAATATATTATCTTTTTCTTCTAAAACCAAAGTAAGTCTTTCAAGTCCCATACCTGTATCAATGTTTGGATGCTCTAATCTATGGTAATTTCCATCTTTATCTTTATTAAACTGAGTAAAAACTAAATTCCAAATTTCCATAAATCTATCATCAGGATTAGTATATTTTTCTCCTCTATCATACATTATTTCAGAACAAGGACCACAAGGTCCAACTTCTAATTCCCAAAAATTATCTTCTTTTCCAAGTCTTTGAATTTTTTCTGCTGGAAGTCCAACTTCATTTTTCCAAATATTATAAGCTTCATCATCTTCTTCATAAACAGTTACTGATAATAAATTTTTATCCATTTCAAGCTTTTCTGTCAAAAATTCCCAAGCCCAAGTTATAGCTTCTCTCTTAAAATAATCTCCAAAAGAAAAATTTCCTAACATTTCAAAAAAAGTTCCATGTCTTTGAGTTTTTCCAACGTTGTCAATATCGGCTGTTCTAATACATTTTTGACTAGAAGTAGCTCTATTTTTACTCATTTTTTTTACTCCGGTAAAATAATCTTTTAATGGAGCCATTCCAGCATTTATAAGTAATAGACTTTTATCGTTATTTGGTATTAAAGAATA